>NZ_JBWVBR010000022.1:0-62432 GCF_056629255.1 Pseudoalteromonas sp. NFXS53
TAGAAGCTAGAAGCTAGAAGCTAGAAGCTAGAAGCTAGAAGCTAGAAGCTAGAAGCTAGAAGCTAGAAGCTAGAAGCAACCGAAGTAACATGTGTTGTCAGTTCGGTTGCTTTATTGGTGTGGAGAAAGTTAAAGTTGTGCGTGCGGGCCGAATACTTCGTAGTGAATTCGGCTACTGCAAACACCTAGGTTTTCTAATTCGGTTTTAGCAAATTTCATAAACCCAATCGGCCCACAGATATAGAAGTTACCTGTTTGCTTAGGCAATTCTATTTGCGAAAAGTTAATTAAGCCAGTTGATTGGTTTTGCAATAACTGAGAGCCTTTCGCTTCTCTTAACCAAGTATGGTGTGCCCATTGGTTTTGCTCACATAAAGTTGCTGTTTGCAGTGCAAAAGAATGTTGTTCTTGGTTTTCACAGGCATGTAAGAATGTCACAGGGTGTGGATATTTAATATCGGACTTAAATTCAAGCATAGATTGCATTGGCGTGATACCAACACCAGCTGAAATTAGCACAACTGGAGATTGTTTATCTGCGAAATAGAAATCTCCAACAGGGGCATGTAAGTCGACAACATCGCCAACATTCAAATGATCGTGTAGGAAGTTTGAGACAATACCATTATGTTCACCTAATTCTCGCTTTACCGAAATGCGGTAGCTTCGTCCATTAGGTTTATCTGATAACGAGTATTGACGTATTTCTGTGTGTTCAAAATGTTCGCTATTGATCTCAATACCTAAGTATTGGCCGGGTTTAAAGTCTGCAACCGCTTGTTCATCGACAGGAATAAACACAAAACTGGTTACCAATTTTGATTCAGGTGTTTTACTTGCGAGTCTAAAAGCACGTTTACCTTGCCAACCCCCAAGTTTACTGGCGTTTTCGGTATAAATTGAGTTTTCTTTATTGATGAAAATATCAGCGAGTACGCCATAAGCAGTGGTCCAAGCGTCTTCTATTTCTGGTGTGAAGTCTGCGCCTAATAATTCCCTAAATGTCTCAATTAAATGCAGACCAACAACGTCATAGTGATGCGCTTGAATGTGAAAGCTGGTGTGTTTGTTTGCAATGCGCTCTACCGCACTTTTTAATGCACTCAGATTGTCTATGTTTTTTGCATAGGCCAGTATTGCTTCGAATAATGCGACCTTTTGACGACCTGTATGCTGGTTACTCATGTTGAAAATGTGTTTAAGTTCAGGGTTCTCTCTAAACATACGATTATAGAAATGCTCTGTGATGGCACTACCACCTTGTTCAATAATCACAGATGTACTTTTAACAATATCTATGTGCTGTTTGGTTAACATGACTTTCCTCAAGATTAAAAACTAGTGTGGCCTAAGTGATAAGCGCCGATGCAGCGGATCACATAAGCAACTTTGAATAACGCGCTAAAAATGATTGTTGCGATATGGCTAGCAATCTGAACTGGCAAAGAGAACTGTTCTGCTAGTGAAAAGCTGATAATGAGCGAGCAAAGCGTCAGTAATAATAAAATTACCATGGCACGGCTGCCAAACTTTAAGCAGTACTGATAAAGGGGTTGCTCTGATAGGGCTTTTGATTGCATAAAGCTTACTCTTAATTAAACGCGACGAGTTATATAAATCAACATTGGTGCCAATTTTTATCTTGTTGATATTGTTGGTTTTAGTTGTTTTTTTTTGAAATTTAAGAGTCATTATGACTCGGTTTTAATTGTGTCATAATGACTCTTATGTGTTGGTTTTGATTGGACTTTAGTTGGAATCGTTTCGCATTACGCGCTAGACTTTCTTCTAGTTGTTAATCAAGTGTTTAATCTAGTGTATGAGAATTTTTGTTTTTGTGTTTTTTGCATTTTTTAGTGTGGTAGCTATCGGCTCAACAAGCGCAGAGTTTGATGAGTTTAAGGTGCAAGCAGAAAGCTTGAAGTCATCTAAAGAGCGACAAATTTTGCTCAAGAAGGCTGGTGATTTATTGGACAGTAATGTGTTGACACAATCTCAAACTGCATATGTGCTTCATAGAGCTGGGCTTGTGTGCATTCGCGAAGGGTGCTTTGAGCAAACAATCACTTATCTGGCAAAGTTAGAAACCTTACTTGAATCATTTGAAAGTTTAGAATATTCAGGTAAGTTGAATCTCTCTCGTGGCAATATGGCGATTACTCGCGGTCATCATTTTGAGGCAATTCCTTATTTAATTGCAGCTGCGAATTTCTTTGAACAAGCTGAATTACATACCTTATCTTCTCATGCGAATCGATTTTTGGCCCATGCCTATCAACAGTTAAACAAATACTCTGACGCTGTCATTGCATTAGATGCCTCTCTTGATGCTGCTGTTAAAGCAGAAAATGTGCAGCTCGAAATGGCGGTTGCGAGGCAGAAAAGTGCGATTTATACAAGTTTAGGCTTAGTTGAAAAGTCACTAGAAATTCAATTACAACAACTGCAAAAAATCCCATATCTACCAAAAAAGTCTCAAGAGTTTTGGATGAATGATACGCTGTGGGGGTTAGCTGAAAGTTATGCTGCGCTTGGTGAGTATGAAAAAAGTTTCGACTACTTTAAAAAAGTCTATGACATAGACAAGCGGCTTAATGGCAAGCAAGACCAAGCAGTTACACTCAGAAGAATGGGTGAACAAAAAGTCGCTCTAAAGCAATTTGATGAAGCAGCTGAATTTTTTGAGCTGTCTTTAGAGATACTAACAGATCTGAATGTTCCCTTGGCGATTTTAGATACGCATACCTATGTCAGTGAAATGTATTTGCGACAAGGTAAACTCCAATTAGCCCAAGACATGCTTGAAGCAATTGTTGAACAGCTAGATATAACTAAGAATGTGAATGCATATGTACGAGCAAGCTACTTATTGATTGATACGTATTTGCAGGGGGAATTATTTGAAAGAGCGTATAGACAGCTGTTGTTAATTGAGTCGCTTAAAGATAAAGATATCACTAAGTATTATGGTTTTCTAGCCCAAGCATTGCAGGGGAAAGGTGATTTAGTAGGCGCGTTTGAAGCGCAAAACCAAATGCATTTGAATTACAAAAACAAAATGAAAGAACAAGGGAGTCTTAAGACCCTTGTTTTAGCATCTGAGTCAGAGTATGTGGCAGGTCAATTCGAGTTAAAGCAAGCAAAAGCGGAGCAGGCTTTATTAAAAGCAGAACAAACACTTACACGTTATATTGGCTTCTCAATTGTTGCTGTTTTATTGTTTATTATTTTATTTGTGTTGGTTTTTACTCGACAACGCAGAGCGAGGTTGGAGCAAGAAGCCAAGCATTTAAACCAAGCGTTAGAGCTAAAAAAGCAGCTGCTTGCAGATGTGTCTCATGAATTACGTACACCACTTGCTGTTTTAAAGCTTCATTTAGAAGCACTTGAGCATAATCTTGTGTCAGATCCTCAGTCGACTTACAAGGTATTAAATCAGAGGTTAGATAACCTAAATCTACTAATATCAGATATTTATGAGCTCGCTCAGGCTGATACAGGTACATTTAACTTAAATTTAGAAACGCATGATGCGAGTGAGTTATTCGATGACTTAGCAGGGCAAATCGAAGATGTACTTTGCGACCATGATTTGCACCTTGAAGTGAAAAAGTCATCACTCGATAAGGTATTACTTGAAGTAGACGCGGCAAGGTTACATCAAGTTGTTGCTAATTTGAGTCGAAATTCTATCCACTACACAGATAAACCTGGAGAAGTGTGCTTTGAAGTTTCACATAATGAACAGGATGTAACTTTGTCTTTCTCGGATTCAAGCCCAGGTGTATCTGATCAAGATTTACCGCATTTATTCGAACGCTTATTCCGCTGTGATAAGTCTCGAAGTCGCGATTTAGGTGGGTCAGGACTCGGATTATCTATTTGCGAAAAGGTAGTAGAAGCGCACGGTGGTGAAATTAGCGCTTCTCACAGTGACTTAGGTGGTTTAAAAATAGATATTACATTGCCTAAAGTGTTATAGGGTAAATATACCACCTCTAATAATAGATCGCTTAATGAAGAGGATTGGTATTGCATATTCAATTCTGAGGGGTTTTCAAGGTGTTTAATATTTATTCAATCTAACTATTTTCTAACATGTTTTAGAATGAAATGTTAATTTAATGTTTCATCAACTGTCTAAGGAGAAGAACGATGAAACTTACACTTAAAAAGAAAAACCTTAAAACACTTCAGCAACCTTTAGCAAATAAGCTGTTAGGCGAAGCAGCGACACCTCAGATCGGTGGTGGTGCAAAACCAACCGATGATGAAACATTTACCCACCCATTTATTTGTACATCATTTGTAGGCTTTACTTGCTAATCAAAAGGAGTTTAATATGTTGAAATTAAATAAGAAGAAGCTTAAAAATCTATCCAAAGAACACAAGCAATTAGATGAAAAACAAACGCCAGCAGTTGCGGGTGGTGTCACCACCTCTCGCCTTTGGTGTGTCACTACAGGCCTTTGTGCTGATACACAGCTCTGCTAAGTATCCATAATTATTTATGTTGTAACTAAAAAAGAGGCTTCGCCTCTTTTTCTATTTATAATTCCTAGTCAAACAGAGCGCTTGTAATCAATTCAGTTAATCATCAATTTGTAAATTAATTGTTTGTAAATATAATCATTGCATACAATATATTGCACTCTTGTTAATGTGCTGCTTTAATGTTTGGCGTTTGAGCGATTTGTTCAAATAAAAGACAACAAGTAAGGAAAAGCAATGAAACTTAAAAAACTGGCAATACTGGTCGCAGGCTCGTTTTATGGCATAACAGCATTTGCGATGACAGCACCGCAAATGCAGCAAATAAATACCATCAATACTGAGCATCACCACCACCATCATCATGGTGTAGAAAATGAGACTCATGTTGAAAATGCGCCGACTGCTGAATCTCAATATGCTGAGCAACCTGTCATGATGCAAATGAGTGCGCTCTCAATGGCTAATGTACAGGCAACGGCGGTATGTAATGTTAATGCATTGGCAACCACCAATAGCACGACTTTAATCAATGAAATTAAATCTCAAGGTGTGCAATGTGTAAACGAACTATTCTCAGCATCGAGCAATATTCAAGCAACTGCATTTGACTCGAACAATATGTATGCAGTGGCTAATCACGTAAAAACACTGAGCCAAAACTATCAAGGTGGCGGAGATGCTAATATTGAAGCCATGTTCTTGTTCTTGCGAGCGGGTTATTTTGCTGAGTTTTATAATGATCAAGTCACATTTGCGACTTGGGTTACGCCAGCAGTAAAAGGCGCAATTGATGCCTTTGTAAATAACAGCCATTTCTATGACGACAATGATGCGCACGGTAAGACCTTATCAGAAGTCATCATCACGATGGATAGTTCAGAACAGCAAGATGTCTATCTGCCAGTTGTGACTCAGTGGCTAAACCGCTGGAACGAAAGCTACGCATCAAAATGGAACATGCGTGGTGCGGTAAATGGCGTTTTCACTTTGCTTTTCCGCGGTCAGTGGAATAACGAATTTAAAGCCAAAATTGGTACGCAAACAGATCTAGTTGCTGCACTGAGAAAGTTCACAACCAGCACATATATGATTAACTCTGACGCTGAGTTTATGTTTGCAAATGCAGCTCGTGAGCTTGGCAGGCTAAAGCAATACTCAGGTACGACAATTCAGGCTTCAGTTGATGCAGGGTTAAAGGACATCTTTAGTCGTTATGAAATGGTCGGTTATGGTGATGTCGCTTGGTTAGGTGCTGCAGAAACAGCAAGCTACCATGGCGACTGTAACGACTATGGTATTTGTAACTACGGTGAACAATTAGAAAATCAAGTTCTGTCACAAACTTATACATGCAGCAGCACAATTAAAATTCGCTCGCAGAATATGACAACGGCTCAGCATCAAGCTGCGTGTAGCAAAATGGGCTATGAAGAAGGGTATTTTCATACCAAGTTAGAGACTAATAATGTACCTGTTGCTGAAGATAACAACGTTCAATTACAAGTTAATATTTTTGATTCAAGCACAGACTACGGCAAATATGGCGGCCCAATATTTGGTATTAATACCAACAATGGCGGTATGTATTTAGAAGGCGACCCTTCTAAGCCAGGCAATATTCCAAACTTCGTTGCATACGAAGCGAGTTATGCGAACCCTGATCACTATGTTTGGAACTTAGAGCATGAATATGTGCACTACCTTGATGGTCGTTTTGACTTATACGGCGATTTTAATGCACCAACAGAAGCAATTGTGTGGTGGAGTGAAGGTGTTGCTGAATATGTTGCTAATGAAGATAACAACCAAGCTGCAATTGATACCATTAAAGATGGCTCAACTTACACGTTAGGTACAATCTTCAACACCACCTATGATGGCTTTGATCAAGACCGTATTTATCGTTGGGGCTATTTGGCTGTTCGATTTATGTTTGAACGTCATTTAGATGAAGTAAAGTTGATGCTTAACTCAACTCGCACAGGTGATTGGGCTGCGTATAAGGCACGTCTGAATAATTGGGCAGTTGATTACGATGCCGAATTTACACAGTGGACACAACAACTAGCCAATGGTGGCGGTACAGTAAATGAAGCGCCATTCGTGGCGATTAACGGCCCATATACGGCGAACAAAGCTGAGCTTATTAACTTCTCTAGCCAAGGTTCATTTGACAAAGAAAGCAGCATTGCAAGTTATACATGGCACTTTGGTGATGGCACATCAAGCTCTGAAGCGAACCCTGCACATAGCTATGCGCAGGCAGGTGAATATACGGTCACACTGACTGCAACTGACACAGAAGGTGCGAGCAGAACTGAGTCAACAACAGCGACTATCTTAGGTGATACGACGCCGACCAACCAATTGAAAAACGGTGAATCGAAGGCCATTTCTGGCGCGCAAGACAGTGTATTGAAGTTCACGTTTGTGGTACCTGCAGGTGCAAGTAATCTGAACTTTGCATTAAACGGTGGCACTGGTGATGCCGATCTGTACGTAAAATTTGGTTCAGAGCCGACCATGTCTGACTATGATTGTCGTCCTTATATCGGTGGTAATAATGAAACATGTGAGATTAGTAATGTACAAGTTGGGACTTACCATGTGATGGTCTATGGCTACAACAGCTTTGATACGTCGATTATCGCGAGCTTCAACGCGGGTTCTGGCTTTAATGTACCAGATGCGTGCGCGACCAGCGGTCCTGTAACAGGTGGTCGTTTATATGACGGTCAAGTGAGATGTTTGGCTGAGCAAGACACGATTTGGTTGAGCTTAGAAGATGTAAGTGGCCAAAACAGCATCGCAATCACAACTGCTAATGGTTCGGGCGATTTAAGCCTTGAATATAGCAATCAAGGCTGGCCTACCAGCACAAATGTAGATGCTTCTTCTACCAATAGTGGTAATGGTGAGTGTATTTATATTAACAATCAAAGCCAATATTGGGGTTACCTGAAAGTATCGGGTAACGCAAAAGGGGCTTCTATTGTGGTTGATTACAACACGCCAGGTTGTCGATAGACATAGACTTCTAATATGAATTTAGAAGCGTTTAAAAAGCAAATAGGTTATTAAATTTATATAAAACAACCCCCAGAGCGAAAGGCCAAAACCACCTTAGGTTTTGGCCTTTTTATTGAGCGATTACATAAGAGGGCCTGTTGAGCTTTTAAGTTCATTTTTGCAGCAGTTTGAATGGTATTTATACTAGGCAGAACCTACGAAATATGGTTATTCCATCTGAGCTAGGTGATAACACAGTAGAAATGCCATTCAAGCGCTGCCCTGCGGGCTTTTCTGAGCAAGCTTTGTTCATTGTTGCTCGGTTTACACTTAGATCACTAAGTATTAAACCGAGCGCCGCGACCAAACCCCGCTCATGGAAAGCAAAATTTGAGCTGCAAAGTTCAACAGGCCCTGATACAAAGAAGAACAGAATGAAACTAAAAACTGATGCTAAAGGCTTTTCATGAACTCGATTTGGAATCAAAATAGAAACGATTATTTAAACTAGAAAGGATGCATCTATGAAACGCAGCACCGTATTTACTTCAGCTTTACTTGCCTTATTAATTGCAGGATGTAGTAACGACGAAGAACCTGATAACCCTTGTGGAACTTTTAGTAATCCTGAGTATGTTATTAATAACTATACACTGAGTGTATTTAATTCTGACGCTCGTGGTGTATATGTTGGTGGAGATGCTTATGAGAGTGTTGATGCCATTGATTTTCAATCTTTTATCATAAAACTAGACATAGAAAAGAACTCGCTCGCTAAACGATTTGATCCAGTCTTTGATTTTTCACTCATAAGTAAAGCGTATGCGTGCTCGCCTATTCCACCTTATACAGAGCAGCGTATTTCAAGTATTAAGATTACTTCTAGTGCCGCTTTCAACGATGACTTACCTGCAGGAAGCAGTTTGAATGATGTTTTTGATGTTGTGTATTTAGATTATGTGCCTACCCCTTATTACAGCGAGCAAAATGGCGATGTGGACTACTTTTCTGTGACAGAGTTCACTGCTCAGCCAGATAATATGCCTGCAGAAATAACTCAGTTGGCGCTAAATTCTGAACCCAAATATAAACAAAACCATGTATTTTTTATAGAAATTAACTTTCATTCAGGAGAGCAATTCTTACTAGAGACAAGAGAAGTGAGTTTTAAGTAATAATATCAATCCTACTTACTGGTCTAACAATGTTTCTATTTCTGGTTGATTTAAGTTAGACCAAATTTATTTAGTGTTGCTGTAATTATATTAAGGAGTAACACTATGTATATCCCTAAAAATCTTAAAATGACAGCAAGCTCAGTCAATAAGTTTATTCATAAATATAGTTTTGGCTGTCTGGTTTCAGCTAACTTAACTGGTTCACATTTACCTTTCTTGTTTGATGAAAAACAAAATGTACTTTATACACATCTAGCTAAAGCAAATACGCACTGGCAAGCGTTGGCAGGGCAAGAAGTACTGATTATTTTCTCAGGTCCTCATGCTTATATTTCTCCAACTTGGTATGAAAAAGGGGCTGCCGTACCAACATGGAATTATGTTGCGGTGCATATTATTGGCAAAGTTTCTATTTTAAGTGAAACTGAAACATTGAATGTGGTAAACCAAACAGTAGAAAAATATGAGCCTTCGTTATTATCAGAGCACGACGTTTTTAATGATGACTTCAACGCTAAACTAGCGAAAGCCATCGTTGGGCTTAAGATTGAAATTACGAATTTTGAAGGCAAGCAGAAACTAGGACAGCAGCGTAGTAGAGTAGATCAACAAGGCGTGCTCAAAGCTCTGCAACAAGGAAACCTTGAAGCGCAATTACTAGCGACTTATATGCAGAAGCATGAAATTGGAGTAGGCTAGATACCAGTTTTATTTTCGAGTGAAGAATATGCATCTTCTGGATCACAAAATTCCACCGCCAGTTATCGCTTTACTGAGTGCAACGGGGATGTATTATCTTTCACGTTCAGAATTTGCTATCTCCATAGATAGTATTACTGAATTTAAGGTCAAAATAGCGCTCGTTATGCTTGTGTTTTCATCTTGGATTGCGTTGTTTGCGGTGTGGTCATTTAGAAAAGCCAAAACCACCATTAGCCCAACGAAACCAAAGAACACAGTGTGCTTAGTGACAACTGGGATATTTAAATATAGCCGTAACCCCATGTATTTATCTGTGGCATTGAGTCTGTTGGCTTTTGCGGTGTTTTTAGCTGATTACAGTTCGTTGAGTGGAGTAGTGTTATTTGTGATGTACATTACTCAATTTCAAATCAAGCCAGAGGAACGTATTTTAAAAGAGAAGTTTGGCGCGCCTTACGATGTTTACCTAACAAAAGTAAGGCGCTGGATTTAGATGATAAATAATTAGCCCTGGTCACCTTGCTTAGTTGCTGGCTTTTTATGCAGTAACTTAACAATGGCCTTAAAGTTACGCTTAGACTTTTCTGAGCGAAGCGCCTGCCTAAGTGTTTGTTTAATACCTTCGTTATTAGGTTGTTTGGCTAATGCATTAATCGCCGCATAACGAACTGCGTCGTCATCGTCGTTTACCGCAAGGTTAAGCACCGAGTCACTGGTTTTTGGCTTCATATCATAATTGCCAAGTGCTGAAAGTAAGGCTTTGGTGTTTCTGCCAGAGTGAGTATTAAAATGCTTTTCAAGGTTTTGATAAGCCGAATCACTTTGCATCATACCAAGCGCTCTGATTGATGCTTTTTCGACTCGTGGACTGCTATCAGTCAAGTAGTCTTCAATCAGTTCAACGTGTTGATCGTCACGACTATTACCAAGCGCCGTGATTAAGTCGGCCGTTTTGCTTTCACTTTCACTGAGCGTAATATGCTCAACAATCGCTTGGCTAAGTTGTTGAGCCGTAGCAGAGCCAATTCGGTTATTGAGTAAAATACCCAGCGTCATGTAGAAGCTTGAACTCACTTCTTGATCAACACTTAAAAAGCCATCGTTCAAAAGGCCTAAAAGCGTGTCGGTTGCTTGTTGAGAAAGAGGTTGGTGCCCTTGTGTAAGCGCGCGCAGAGCCCTAAATTGAGTTTGCGGCTGCTTCTCAGTGCCTACCAATAAACCACTTAATAGCACTTGGCTTGACGGGGTATCGAGTTGCCCAAGGGCATTAAATAAGCGCATTTGGGCATTATCTGAAATCTGATTAGTTAAGATAACGCCTCTTAATTCACCAATAACGGCATCATATTTTTTCAGTAACAAGGCCAGTGTATGTGCATCAATCTGAGTAATATCTTGCTCAGTAACAAAAGCGAGTAATTCTTTCTTTAACTTGTCTTTTTCGGCTTGAGTTAACTCAACATGAGTACTTTGCCAAAGTGATAAATCATCAGACATTGAGAAAAGGGCAGTCTCAAAAGGTTGCTTGAGCTTTTTAACGCTGAAGCTTTGCTCAGATGTGAAAGTGAGATCTGCACCCACTAAGTTCAACTTTTCTATGCCGTCACGGGAATCTAAAAAACATTCTGAGGGCGTGATTTGTTGCTCTGACTTTTCTACCTCAATATGAGAAAAAGCATTTAATGCCTGCTTATTTTTGTGCTCATAATTCACTTTTGCAAAGCTTAAGGCATTTTCTTTCTGCTGATAATTAACTCGATACTCACCGAGCGTGTCGGTTTCATTGGTAATTTTAGATAAGTTCTTTTGATACTGTAAGTAATAAGCAAGACCTTTAAGTTGATCTTGAGACTGGGTATCTAAAGTATCAGCGAAATAAAATTCAGTGATCAGGCCCTGTTCATTGAGTTTAAATGCAAAAGGCCGTTCGTAATTTGGTAAAGGCATTGATAGCTGCCCTTGCACCGTTTTGACTTGATCTGCTTTAACCGCCCACCAATTTTTTTCGTCTTCTTTTTTGACTGAAATAACAGACAACTTACCTTGGATCTCAATATCAGTCTGCTGAGCTGGGCTGTTAAGTTTGGTGTAATTAAAACTGGTGAAAGACTTTATGTTGAAGTCAAACTGAGGTTGGCAAAAAGCGCTTGCCTGGCTTTGAAAGCTTGCTAGCGCCACTAAGGGCGCAGCAAGCAAATTTAATCGACATGATAGGATCATAGTTCGATTTCGTCCTCTTTCGAGTATAGTGTCCAAGACTTATTGTAAACACTGTTTGTTTGATATAACCATAGGTCATATTTAGTGGTCTTTTTACCACATGGGTATGGGATACCCCATTTCTTACACCACTTAACACCAACCGTTTCAGCATAAAGGCCAAACTTACCTGAGATTACATCAAGGTCATTTTTCAGTTCAATACCATAATAAATATGTGGCTTGTTATTACCAGTGCTGACCAGAGCAAAACCTGCATTAGACTCTAATGAGAAGGTATTGTCGATTAGCGTTAGAACAGCTTGTACACCAGCAGATACTAAACCTAAGTTTACACCACCACGACCAAATGCACCGAAGTCAACGTGGAACAAGTCACCTTCAGCGTATAATTCAGCGTTATAGCCAACAGTCAGTTCAAAACCTAAACTGCCATTTACGCCTGCTTCAACACTCATAGGAATAGGGCCGATAGTAAAGCGTGCTTGCGCAAGTACTTTCTCTTCTTCCCATTTCTTTTCCCACGCTTTTTCATATTTAGCGACGTACTTCTCATCTTCAAAAACAACATTATTGAAAATGATCATTTCTGACGCATAGCCAGTGTTGTTGCCGCTTACATAAGCACTGCCATCATAAGAAATACTAAATAGCGTGTTCTGAGCATTGAAGAAGTAGGCTTCAACGATACCTTCACCAGTTACACGACCACCAATATCTCCGGTAGGTACAATGAATAATTGGCCATTTAAATCTACACCGACACTAAATTTTGACTTATCGCCGTAAGACTTATCGAACGATTTTTCTAGCTTAATATTCGCTAGCCCAACGGCATATTGTGGACCGCGCTTAGCAAATCCTTCAGATGAATCCGCTTCTTCACCTATGTAGAAATAAAGTGGAATTTGCGTTTCAATTACATTGTTATCTGTGATTGTTTCTGGATTATTAGACAGGTCAGATAGGGTAAAACGAACCTGAAGGTTTTGTTCTTGCGTTGCATCATGGTCATCGTGAATTCGCTGTAATAATGCGTCTTCAAGCGCAATATCAAAGCCTATGTGTTCGTCATGAAGACCTAAAGTGAAGTCATGTAAAATCACATCTTCATAACCTTGAGTCTCGGCATTCCAAAAGTGGGTGGCTTCCCAGTTGCCGTTAACCATAACTTCAGCTTTGATGCTAGTAGAGCCAAGCTCCGCCCCTTCATAGTCAGCTTCAATGAAGCCAACTAAATCTGAATGATGGTGGCTAGTGCCATTATCTACTGTTGGTGCATCTAAAATTAACGCTTCTTGACCAAACTCGGCACTCAGTAATTTATAGTCATGCGTTTCTAATACACGTACATGTACGTCAGCGAAAGGAAATTCACCATCAGCAAATGGTTCATGGTCGACAGAAGGGTGGTTATCATCTTCAATATCTTCAGCATGATCATCGTGTGGGTCAATTTGCGCGATAATATGATAATGACCACCAATTAGGTCATTAGGAATAGTGATTTCAGTCTCAAAACTGTGGCTACCTTCAGACACTTGAGAAAGCTCTAATGCACCAACTTTATGGACTTCTTCAATTTCTACTTCATCACCGGTTTCTTCATCGAGCTCTGCGGCATGAATTAAGTAAAAATGCACATCGACGTCTACGTTATTGAAACCTGCAATTTCAACATCATAGTAAGTTTTTACAGTTTGGTTTGGCTCTAATGTATCAAGCGGGCCTGTTGAGATATTTGTAACAGCAATATTGCTTGGTGTGTCATTGCTACCTAGCTCACAACCTGAAAGAACAGTAAGCATAGCGCCAGCAATTAAAGAAGTCGTAAAACGACGCATAATTGATTCCCTAGTCTGAATTTTTCCAATAAATTATTCTACGAACCAATTATGGATAAAAAATGAATTAACGTAAAGTTAACATTGAGGGGGTTTTAGCTGTTATGAAAAAATGAGTAAGCACGAAGTGTTACTCA
Source organism: Pseudoalteromonas sp. NFXS53 (assembly GCF_056629255.1). Taxonomy (NCBI): domain Bacteria; kingdom Pseudomonadati; phylum Pseudomonadota; class Gammaproteobacteria; order Alteromonadales; family Pseudoalteromonadaceae; genus Pseudoalteromonas; species Pseudoalteromonas sp. NFXS53. The sequence continues at coordinate 13,586 of NZ_JBWVBR010000022.1, forward strand.
TTTTATTGAATTAACTCTTAACTAGATAGTTTAAGGTTTTGAGCCAGTTTATTCTGTTTCACTAGGAGGCGGAAGAATAATGATAGGCTGGTAATTCGTCGTTGTTGTTGTCAGTTCACTTTTGACAATCTTTAGTAATTCTTCAAGACCCTGCATTGGGTGATATAGGCAGTCTTTTACTTCTTGTTTAAGCTTATGGTTTTCCTCGAATGTTGCGAAAAAGCTTTCAGGATCATCTGAAAATGCCTTGCAGCTTTCTGGGTTATTCATAATTTCATTTAAAAAATGCAGAGTGGGTGATAGTAATGCTTCTTTTGACATTATAATTTCCTTGTTTAATTAAAGTCTTTTTCGAAACTCACGAAAAAAGACCAGTTTGTCTTATTGGTAAAGTTTTTATCTAACGAATGAACGGTTTTGGTATTGAAGATGATTGCTTGTCCTAGCTTTATTTCAACGGTTTTAATTCTGTCTTTGAGTTGTTCTGTAATGTTTGGTGGCAATTGCTTAAATTGACCAAACACCTCTTGTGGCAAAGCGCCAAGCTTATGCGTGCCTGGTATGATTCTGAAGTTAGCTTCATCTACGGGAGAGATTGGACACCAACACATAATTAAATCATTAACATCATGATCTAAAGGATAATCTTGATGAAGATTGTTAATCCCTCTCACTTTATCTTCAGGGATCAGAGAAATGTATCCTTTAAAATCTGCTCTTTTGGCTTTATGACCTAAAAGCCTGTCTGGAATGTCAGCTGCAATCATGTTGCTCGCGATGGTATCGATGAGTTTATCTGCTCTGCAGTCAAGGTGGCTTCTCGATAAATAACGATTGTTAGTATTTGCAATTGGGTGATTTGGTTTATTACAAATGAACTCAAAGATATCACCCAAATCATTTTTTATATCTTTTTCAATTAGGTTCATTTTATCAATGGTTAATAAGTACGCAGCTGATGCGAGCTTTTGATATATGCTTTCGTCAAATAAGTTATCGACAATTACATAGCCATTCTCATTGAATTCATGTTGTAACTCGTCACTAACAGATTCCATTTTTTAATTCCTTTAATTTATTCAACATTATTTTCTCGTTTTGAGTTTCACACCAGGAAATTAACTCACTAAGTTGAGTAGATGCATGGTCTATATGTTTAGACTCAATTAAAGTATCTATGTACATGGTTTTGTAGAAAGACAGGGAATGCACTTGCCCGGTTTGTTCAATTTGTTCACAGATATTTTTTAGCATATCGGTATCTTGCTTTAGCCAAGCATTAAGTGCATCGGTTGGTAGAAAAACCAAATAAAGATGTGAATCACTCTTAAACTCTTGTCGTGCACGCTCAATCGTGGTTTTTGCAAAAGTAGTTTCATTGCAAATGTATGAGACGATCGCAGCATAATTTAATGCCATCAGGTAGCTTGGTAGATGATTAAACTTTTGCGAAATTTTGATAGCCAGATCTATGCTTTCTATTGCCTCCTTAGACTGGCCAACAACAGCTTGAAAAATTGAATTAAAATAATATGGTAAGCAGTTTGGAAGTAAACCGTAAGTTTTTAAGCCATTTCTAATTTCTTCATGGTTAAGTTGATCTAAAAGAGCAAAACATTCAGATAATGATTTTTCAGCTTTGTCTAACTGCGCATCAAATATATAGTTATTTGCAAGCATTGATTGAGTTAGTAGGCGGTGTACATAACTCGCTTTGTGTGTGTTGTCTATCAAAGCTACTTCGGCCAGCGCTATCGCTTTAGTTCTTTCATTATTGTTATTGTGGTAACTGATTTGAGACCAAATAAGCTGGTGGCGCAATCTCTGATATTCTTCGGTTGATATGCCTAAACAACCATTGCTTAGCTCAAGCAATCTCTCATTTTGTTTTGCTTTTTCAAAAATTCGAACATCACCGTAGCCAAACCCAAGCATAAGCGAACTAATATTGTAGCTATTTAATTTAAGTTGCCACTTTATTGATTCATGCTCATCACTAATCTTTTGGGCGATTTGAAAGTACTCATTTGTTATGTTGAACGCTTCTTTATACAAAGAGCCTTCATACGTATGATCAGCAGCTTTAAATGCGTATGTGCTGCTTAATAAGAATTTTTTCGCATGTTTGTAGTGATGGGCAACCAGTAAAGCTTGTAAGTATGGCTTTGAAACGAGAATGTCAGCTATCTTGTTATGATTCTTTTCTTTGTTTGACGTGTTTGTACTTTCATAAGCTGCATCTCTCACTAATGCATGCTTAAAAATATAACTGTCATTATTCACATGGCGTTGATGAATAATTAAATCTTTAGCAATTAATTCATTTAGGTCATTCTGAATTTGATTTTCACTCAGTGAAGAGGCGGCGACAAGTAGCTCATATTCGAATTCACGGCCAATTGTGGCGGCCAGTTGTGCGGTTTCCTTAGCATGAATTAAGCTGTCTAGTTTCTGCTGAAGTGACTCACGTAGACTTGTAGGGACTTGGTCTAGTTTGTCTGGGCTGGTGAAGTTAATCTCCCCGTTAATGACACTGACTAAGCTTTTTTGCTTAAGCATATCGATGAGCTCTTCGATAAACAGCGGTATACCGTCTGTACGATTAACTAATACGTCAAGTACGCTTTGTGACACTGCTTGATTGTCAAATAACTTTACAATAAAGTCTTCGGTTGCTCGCTCAGTTAACTTCTTTAAGCCGACTTCTATTAAAGTGAGATCTTTTAATTCTGTTGGTACTTTTTGACGTGAGGTACTAATAAGCACATCGCCATTATGGAGTTGTTTTGCAAAATGCTGCATAAACTCAATGGTCGTGACGTCTGCCCAATGAATATCTTCTACTATATAAAGTTTTGAGACACTGAAGCTGACACTTTGACTCATTAGTAATGCACTAAGCGCTTTAAACAATAGAGCTTTTTGCGCATCAGGCGCGAGAGTCGAAGCAGTTAATTCATCATTTAATGCAATATTTAACCAGATCAATAAGATAGGTAGAGTTTGTTGGCAATCTAAAGTGTTGTCATGTTTTGTGATAATAGAAGTAAAGGTTTCTATTGCTTCTGCGGTGGTTAAATTATTGGTGTTATATAAATATCGAACCAAAGTCAGAATTGGGTAAAGCGCATTATTTTGATGTTCAGGCAAACACTGTGCAACAAGGTGTTGGTATCTGGCTGCATTACTTCTGATTTCTTGTAGTAAACGAGATTTCCCAATACCAGCTTCACCATGGATATGGGTAAATCGATTTTCTGTTTTTTCGTGATTAAAAATTAACAGTGACTGTTCGAGTTCATTGCTTCTACCCACAAGCTCATGACTATTTCTTGTGCCCCGCATAAAGCCAAAGGCTTCTACTCTACGTTCACCTGTTAAACTAAAAATACGCTCTTTACGAACGTGATGGTTTAGTAATTTTTCACCAAAATATTCAAACTCTGAATAGGGGTCAAGAATAGTTCTCGATTCCTCACTACACAAAATTTGTCGCTCGCCAGCTTCTCTTGCCAGAGTCATTGCCGTATTCGCAATATGACCTTCAGGCATAGCGGTCGCATACGTTGTGAACACCCCCGAATGAATACCAGCATGCACATTAATTTGTACACCATGCGCTTCTTGGGTAAGGGCGTTACGTCTAGATATGTCACTGATGGCATCTAATATTGTTCGCGCGCAAAGACGTGTATCGTTATCTGAGGCAATTGGATAGCCAAAATAAAACAGCACAGAATCTGCCAAGTTACCAACATGGGTCGCACCATAACGAGTTGCAATGTCAATACAGTGATTACGTTGGGATCTAAATAGAGTATCGACAATATCTAAATCAAGCTCTTTGTCTGTTAGCACCTTGGTGCTAAGTCGCATAGCCAAAACTGTGATTTGTTTACGCTCGATATGAGCTGTAAAGTTTTGCATTGACGAGCTGACAGGACCGTCACTACGCATGATCATAGTGTCATCATCCGCATTCTGCTGTGCTCGGTAATCTGCTAACACCCCAACCAGATTAGTCATATTTACTTGTGACACTTCTTGATAAAGCGTCTCGCCAGTAATTACACGGTCGGTGGCATTTTTAATTAATACGCGTCTTAATAAATCTGCTATAGGGTGTCCCAGTAAAGTGCTCGGTATAGAAACTTGCATATCGCTTAATTGTTTATGATAAACAGCGGCGATACTCGAACCAGTAATTGCTGGTAGACCAGTTAAACATTCTAAGAAAACTAAACCCCAAACATAAAGATCGGTTTTTTCTGTTGCTGGTTCGCCACGCAATTGCTCTGGGGCGCTATAAGATGGCGTGCCCAATGTTTCCTGGGTGAGCGTTAGGGTATTAAAATCAGCTTGACGACTATCTTGTGTTAGCGTGCCGATACCAAAATCGAGAATTTTAGCGTGAGTCTTAGCCCCTGTTTTGCTAAGCATAATATTAGCAGGCTTAATATCTCGGTGAACTATGCCATTTTGATGTGCGTGAACTAAAGCATCCAAAACCTGCAACATAACTTCTTTAGCATCGACAGCATTTAAAGCTCCTTCTTGGCTCAGGTGCTCTCTAAGTGATTGTCCTTCGACATACTCAAACACACCGAACAATAAATTATCGTTAATTTGTCCTTTATCGAGCAATCGAACAATATTTGGGTGCTGAAGTTGGCTACTTAATGCTGTTTCTCTTTTAAAGCGCTCTATGTAACGTTGTTTTTGTTGTTCGTCACAATGTGATTCAATTGCTAAAAACTTAATCGCAACAGGTTGCCCAGTATTAGTTTGTATAGCTTTGAAAACCTTACCAAATCCACCCTCACCAATCTTATGCAACAGCTGATATTGAGTAGAGGTAAATTGCTCATGAATGAGTTGATCTGAAAATTGCGATAGAGGCATGGAATACTTAGTTTATTTCTAGCGTGTAAATTATTTTTGCAAAAAACTGAACAGTACTTTTGGAACAAGCGCTGATGTATTTTTTCAGGATATCAAGCAAACATGACAATGCCAAGTTATCGACTTATTTTTTAAGTACTTTAGAGAAAAGTTATTTATTCTTAGAAAAGGAATAAAATAGTGTAAATATGTGTGCGGCATGTAATGCAAGCACTTTAGTAGTGAGGTGCTAAATGCACCTCACTTTATTTTTATATAATATTACTTAAAGTTAGCAATACTGTATTTGGTATCGTTTACCGTTTTCCAGCCATATGCTTGACCTACAACACCATACGGTACGCCATTTACAGACCAATTTGGGTTTGCAAAATAATCATACTGAGTTGCTGATCCAAACACATGTGGGTAAGCCATGATACTTGCGAAGTTGTTTTGTACACCGTGGCCCATACCATCAACGTACACACCACCAGATGTATCACCTTGCTTGCGTGAGTGAGCAAGCCCCTGATTATGGCCTAGTTCATGTACAAATGTCGTTGCACCACAATCGATAGCTGTAATGCTGAACATGCGATCGCTCATTGAACTATATAAGTTGCCGTTAGAACCTTGGCCAACCCAAGCTAAACCACATGAAATTAAGCCATTACCAGCGCTTTCACCTGTACCTAGCACTGCGACCATATCAGCACGCCAAGTGTTGCGAAGATCTGCAACATAAGTGCTGTTTGTTACAGAATTTAGCCAGCCAGATTCAGGTGTAATAGCGTAGTTTCCTAGGTTTTGGCTACCAGCTAAGCGGAGTTGAATATCAACGCCGTTTTGTTGATATACCTGATTTGAAAAGGCAATCAGTTGGTTGATTTTAGTATTGATGTTTGCAGTTTTAGCTGCTGATTGATCTGTATATAAAATACCGATATCAATGGTAACCGCCGAAGCGAAACCAGAGAACGCAATTGCAGATGCAGCGACCAGAGTTTTAAGTGATGTTTTCATCTGTATTCCTTACTTGTCAGTTTTGTTTAATTGAGGAGCAAAAATGTCAGTTTTTTCATGCTCCGTGTGTTGTGCATCTGAGTGATGTTCAGACTCAGAATGCTCGAACTCAACGTGCTTTCTATACAAGTCCCGTTTTGCAGCGATCCATCCATATTGGTCTTTAGATTCAAATACATAATTTCCACTTGGCGCGGTCAGTTGGCCGTATACCGCATCTTTGCCTACGGTTAAAACCGTGGTGTGAAAGCGACCATCTGCACCAGTCACATTACCAAAAATACTTCTATCGCCATTACCCGCAACATCAATAAATGTGACTTCAGCGATAAAGGTTTCTGTCGACTGGGGGATCATAAGCTCAAAATTGTCGCCCGCTTCCAATGCTCGAAGAGAGGGAAGGTCGAATTCAACGTAAGCCTCGTTATTTAGATCTGATGGCAACACACCCGCTTCAGAAAGCACAGATTTAGCTTTTTCTGATAGTTTATTGATTGCATAAAATTCAGATCCGACATCAGTTTTTTTTAAGGGTTTAGCTGCGTCAATGTGCGTTTCTTTTTCAACAAGTACAGAAGGGGGGCTTACGTTTACTTCACCAGGTTTGCTGGTTTGTACGATGACAATATTTTGCTTATCTTCACTTTGCTTAGTAAAGATGAATGTAGCGATTATGATCACAACGCTGAATGAGATAAATAAGATACGCTTCATGTTGCCGCCTCCAGTTCAAAAGAGGGACAATTTATACCTATCTTTGCACCTTTATCAATCACAATTGTAAATTAATTGTTTTAATTAGGTGTGGTTTAAACGTTAATTATAGATCAAATTTATAATAAACATGGGTTTATGGTGTTTACATTTTTTAACCTTTTGTTATCACCCTGTTTTTAAACTTTTAAAAATTTCGCATTCAAAGTGGCCATTTTGATGAGGTACATTGAAAGATTGAGATTCTAACCAATCTTGTGCATCAATTAGGCAATTAAAAGACTTTTTGACAAACAAGCCTTTAGTCTGTGTCATTTTGGCAAGCTGAAACTGAGTGATATTGTAGTATTCGAGCGGGATAACTTGAGCAGTAAATCTTAGGCCTTTAGACACCAATTTATCGACTAATTTTTGTATGATTTCTTCAATTTCTGGTACAGAAAAAGTGAACTCATCAAAATAGACTAAGTGTGTAAAAGGCTTTCCTTCAAATGTCTTAATGATGTCTAGAAAGTCTTTGCTGAACAGGAACGCTTCGTTATAGCTCCATGAGCCTCTAACAATAGCGTAAACACAAATGTCATCAGCACTGAGTTGATACAGTGTTCTTTCGATAGTATGCACTTTAGTTCCTCAAAATAAACATACAGACCTAGTTTAAAGATAAGCTGCTGTGCTGAAAAAAACCAAGATATTTAGTGCTCAAAACCATGAGCTATCTTGCTTTATGATTGCTATTTTACCTTGTGTACCTGCGGCAACAAATATGTCTTCACTTTGGGCTAAAGTATAAAACCCGTCAAAGCCAGTGCTTGTTAAGGCTTGCCATTGATAACCATTGTCTTTTGACATGTAGCTATTTAATTTACCAACAGCAATGCAAATGTTGTCAGAGCATTGCATAGCTGTAATGAGACCACCAAAGTTAACCGCTTGATTGACTGGATGGCCATTCTTATTTATTAACACAATATTTTCATATGGACCTTGTCTTTTTTTATAGTTGCCTCCAAGTGCAAACAGATCATTTTTACTATTGAACGCGACACTATAAGCACCAGATGTACTCTCTTTGTTATGCAGGGGAAGTTGGGTTTTATGACTCGATTTGGTTTTATAATTGTACTGATATATCGCAGCTTGGTTTCCACCTGTCACAAAATAGATTGCGTTTTGGCGATCAGTAATGAGTGTATTGCCACTAGCGGCAAATGCGATTTCATCTTTTTCAATCTCTGGAAAATGTGTCATGTCAATGGGCTGCCAAGTCTCGCCTCCATCGGTTGTACGTTTTAGCATAAAGTGTTCTTTAACTGGGTCGCCCATCAGAAAACCTAGCTTGCTGTCAACAAAGGCGATGCTATTAAAAAAGCCTTTTTTGTCAGGGTTTTGATAGAGTAATCTCCAGTTTTTCCCTTGATTGTTGGTGATGAATAACGCTGAATCTTCACCGTATCCTGCCGCCATCACAATGGCGGTTTGGTCATTAATGATTTCTACGTCTCTGAAATCAAAGTTTTGATTAGACTTGAATCCACTATTAATCCAGGTCTTACCTTTATCTAAACTTTTGTAGATAGTATTCTCATTACCTGCAACCCAAATAAGCTCTCCGCTAATTGCACTTGCTCTTAGCTCGCTTTGAACTGGCAGCGTATGCACTTTTATATCAAGTGCCTGAGTAAAAAAGGCGAAAAAAAGAGTAAAGATAATTAGAAATCGTAAAAACATACTTAAAACCAAAATTAAATACTGTATACAATTTATATCTTGAATAGAATCAATTAATCAAGCCTAAAAGTGAAGTGATTACTCGCAAATCAGTTTCTATTTGTTTTAGTTGTGCTAAGTTTGCACTGTTCATAAAGAAATATTACTGAAAGAACGTTCAAAAAAGATGAAAATCTATAAGGGATAATTTTTTGGAAAATATACAAGATAACGCCACTAGAGAGCCCACTTCTTTAATGTCTAATATATGTGACAACTTAGGGGCTTATATTTTCGCAAAAGACATGCAAGGGAAGTACATATATGCAAATGACAAAGTTGAATTATTATTTGGATGTTTAAAAGATGTCATTATAGGCAAAGAAGATAACGAGTTTTTTGACCTGTCAATGTCTCAGCAAATAGTTGAAAATGATAGAAAAGTTTTTTCTGGTAAGCAGCAAGTTGTCTCTGAAGAATCTAACTTTGTTCGTCATACTTCAGAGCAAAGAGTTTACCGAATTATTAAAACCCCACTATTCGATGAACAAAAAAATATCATTGGCTTGGTAGGTATCGCACATGATATCACCGAAGAAAAGCGCCTCAGAAAGCAAGTTGAAGAACAAAAACAGCTATTGAGCGTGATTCTAGATAATGTAGAAGCTTATGTTTATATGAAAGACGAGGAGCGACGTTTTTTATATGTTAACTCGAAAGTCGCGGACTTATTCGGTCTAGATTCAGAGCAGATAATTGGTGAAAAAGAGCAAGATATTTTGCCAAAAGACACCGCAGAGCATTTTCATGCGAGCGATTCTAAAGCCATAGCAGAACAACAAGTTCAACGAGTTGAGGAAGTTATGGTTGATAATGGAGAAACTCAACATTATTTAAGTGTGAAAGTACCAGTGACCATGGCAGGAAAGCGTTCACTCATTGGCTTTTCAACTGATGTAACTGAGATTTACAAATTAAAAGAAGAGTTTAAACGTCTAGCTAACACGGATGATTTAACCGGTATTTACAACCGTCGCTATTTTTTAAAAGAGGCAGAGAAAGCATTTAGCATTTTTAAACGGCAAAATACTAGCTTTAGTTTGCTCACTTTTGACGTCGACTTTTTTAAAAATATTAATGATCAGTTTGGTCACCCTATAGGCGATGAAGTACTTCAAAGTCTTACTTCGATTGTACAAGACCTGTTGCGAAAAGAAGATACGTTCGCTCGTATTGGCGGGGAAGAATTCGCAATATTGTTACCCTATACAGATATCAATGCTGGCGGCTATGTTGCTGAGCGTTTGAGAAGTAAAGTTGAGTCATCTTCACTATGCGGCGCTCAAAAAATCCAGCTTACGGTCAGTATTGGGCTTACAGAGTTCAGTTGCGAAGATGCGCATTTCGATGATGTGTTTTCTCGAGTCGATAGGGCACTTTATCAAGCGAAAGATAATGGTAGAAACTGTGTTATTCCTCTTAACTAATTCTTCCAAATTATAAGGTTAAAGTGAATGGCAAGAATTATTGAAGTTGTTGAGTATAACCCACTTTGGCCTGCAATGTTTATAGAGGTTAAACAACAACTAACATCTCTACTTGAAGATGAAGTGATTTCGATTGAACACATAGGAAGTACATCAGTACCTGGCTTATGTGCTAAACCCATAATCGACATACTTGTTGAAGTGAAAAGTTTAGACCTTTTAGATAATCTCACTGCGCAATTTACGGCGCTTGGGTTTGTCGGTAAGGGAGAGAATGGCATTGTTGGACGACGTTACTTTCAAAAGGGTGGCCAGCAAAGAACCCACCATGTGCATATTTTTGAAGAAGGCCATGAACATGCGCTTGAACATCGTATTTTTAGAGATTATTTAAAAGCACATAAGCAAGTTGCTTTGCAGTATGCTGAGATTAAAACGAATGCAGCTCAGGCTTGCAATAACGATATTCAAGTTTATATGGCCTTAAAAGATGAGTTTATTAAAGCTCAATTACAGCATGCAAAAAATTGGTACAAAGACACAATGTAATAACCCTGGCTTTAATCAGTTTTTATGAGTGTGTATTCATCTTTAGTAGGAACTTTTTCGATGGTGCAGATGCTGCAATCCTTACTTTTAGCGGTGGGGTATTGCGATGTTTATAATTAATTAGCAGTTGTAGAAACTCAAAAATCGTCTATAACTTATTAAATGATAAATAAAATATAGAATTATCGTGCCGAACTTTTTAGTTATTCTACTTCTTTTGTTATTAATGCCTTTGTTACTGAATGCAAAAGAAGAGGGAAAAAGAATACACACTGCTGAAAAAGTTTACGTGTATGTTTACCATTTAAAACCGCCATATATTGAACAATTAGAATTAGAAACAGGGCTTTATTTTGAACTAGTTGAGCTTTTTAACCGTTTTCAAAGCAAATATCAGTTTGTCGCTCAATTTGTACCTCGTAAAAGACTCAATAGAGAAATCGCCAACAATACCTTAGATGGCATGATCTTAGGTGTTCACCCTGTGTGGTTTAAAGACAAGCAAAAAACCAAGTTTTTCTGGACCAGGCCTTTATTACATGATCAAGATGAATTTATTTCTCATATTAAAAAGCCTTTTGATTATTCGGGTAAAAAGTCGCTTTATGAAAAAAATATTGGAGGGGTGAGAGGGTATCATTATTTTAGAGTTGCACCTGTTTTAAAAGCGGGGAAGGCCAAACTGACGCCAACGAGCTCAGAGTTACAGTTGCTAGAAATGTTGATTAAGCAACGCCTTGATCTCGCCGTAATCAGTCGAGCGACATTAAATTATTACTTTAGTTTGCACCCGCATTGGCGAGATTTAGTTTATTTCTCAAAAGCACCTCATGAGCAATATTACAGAGCTTTATTAAGTCCAACTTCTTTAGAGAGTCAATTTAACATAATTGACGGTTTGTTTGAGCAAGAGGAATTTTTAGCTGCGCTTGAAGGGTTGAAAGTAAAATATGATTTTAGCAGTAAAGTTTTTCACAAGTAACAGAGTCTTTGTCTAGAGTATGTTTTTTAAACTTCGCGTTATTCCAAAAACACACATGAAATAGCCCTAGGCAATTTGAGCACCGACCGCTGTTTTTTCACAGTGCTCACTGATTTTTCATGCTGTTTGTGATTTGATTTTACAGCACATACTCGCTGCCATCTTTTGCAGTATAGGCTTTAGATTGACCTTTACGAACAATTGAATACTCGATACCAGTTAAAAAGCTAATCCAAAGACGTTTTAGTTGAGTCGCGTCATTATTACTATCTACGCTACTTAGTTGTGTTTCCATTTGAATATCATCAATGTGCGCCATATCAATTTGACCGGCATTACCTCGACGGTTGAAAGTCAGTTCAACATGCAAACCATCTTTTTTCTTAAGCAAAATAGCTGTTGGGTCATCACGATGTCCGCATAGGGCAACGAATTGTTTTGGCTGCTCTAAACCACAGTGACTACCATCTGCGAAAAACGCCATTAGATGATTATAGTAAACCAAGTAATGTGTCACTTGAGTGTGTGAACCCTGATCAAGCGGGCAGTGCTCATCAAGATATTGTTTTGCAAGTGTCATTTTCTGACATGTTTGATCTGTCATTTCACTGCGTGTTAGTGCTGTCATAATCGTAACCTCATTCGTTAAATCGTTTTTGTTGGTTGTTGAATTCAGTGTATGTGAATATTTTTTATAATTTCACAAAAAGAATTTCACAGTGTAAATTTTACAAAATCTGCTATTTTTACTGTGTGAATAAAATATAAGCAGGGGACGGCAGTGAAAAAAACATCAACATTAATGCGGAAATCTCATTTTTTAGGGACTAAAATACGTAATTTAAGAAAGCGTAACCATCTGACATTAGAAGATTTATCTAGTCGATGTGTGAGAGTTGATGCCTATTCTGCTCCTTCAGTTTCTTACCTTTCTATGATAGAACGCGGCAAGCGCACGCCGAGCCAAGAAATGCTCGAGAACCTGGCCCAAGTATTTCAAAAGCCCGTAGAGTGGTTTTTAGACAGTGAGCCTGAAAAAGATACCATTACGCCAGATAAAGGCAGAAGCGGTGGGATCACTGGTATGGCACTTGAACCCAACTTTCTGTTCAGTAATGATATTTTACAAATCGCGATCCCCGAAATGCTGTCTCAAACGGGAATAAGTGGCCGTCAATTCGCACATTTATTAATTCGTGCCCACCAAGAACATCATCAAAATCACTTTCCTGACTTAGAGCGCGCAGCAGAAGAAGTAGGTAATAAAAATCTCTATTTAACTTCCAGCGATTTAATGCGTATTGCTCAAGAAAAAGGCCTAGAAATTAAATGGTTTAATGAAAAAGAGAAGCACAACGAAGTAAAAAAAGTTAATAAGTCACGCTTAGTCAGTTCCTTTTTAAGAGCACCCAATCTTGTGTTCTTAAATGAAAAATTAAAGACGAAAGAAAGCCGATTGAAATATGATTTAGCCGTACATATTGGGCATGCAGTGTTACACAATCAAGAGGGGGTTAAGTGTATATTATCGATTGGTGGGACTGAGCAAAAAGAAACAGAATTACACACCACACCCAATGCGCAAGATATTCTTCAAGCGTGGCAGGACTTTGAAGCCAGCTTTTTTGCTGGCGCATTACTGTGTCCTAAAGCGCCATTTAGGCAATTACTCGACAGCTATGGTTATGATATTTCAGTGCATAAACAACTTGATATTTCGGTGTCTGTGGCGATGCGTCGTATGACTGTGGTGTCACCCTACCCACATTGGCATTACTTTGATGCGTATAAGCCTGGTAAGTTGAAAGCGGTATATCGGGGCAATGGTATTCCTCTGCCTTGGGGTAATATGCGTCAGGTTGAAGACCCCTGTCAGCACTGGGCGGTATTTAGAAAGTTTGGTGAAATGTCACGAGAAAGCAGTGCGCAGCTTTCAATTTTGAGTGTTGATGGTAAGACGCGTTTGTATTGCTGTGAGTCAGTATTAGTCGAAGACTTAGCTGGTGCGAAACATGTTTTGTGTATGGGCATTGATTTGAATCCTGCCATTGATGCGCAAGGCACTGATGCGCAAGCTGTCGTTGAGAACCTACAAGCACTTTGTATTAAGCATGGCGGCTCAACGGTTGTGCCGCATAATATCCGTCAGCAACTGCTTAGTGTGGCGCGTATTCTTAATATTAACTGGATAGAGCGGGGGCTAGCGTCTGAACTTAGAGTCATTTGTATTCGAGGTAACAGCTGCCCAAGAAAGCCAGGGTGTTATGGCAAATGTAAAAATGGCAAAATGGCACAAAGTATTGAATATATACCCAAACCACCTCAAGATACGAGGTTAAGCGAGAATTGATTGGCTGTCAGAAAGGCATCGATTTGAAGGTCTAGTGGTTCTAAATCGAAAATTGATAACGCAGTATGAAAGCCAATCAAACTCGCCCAAGGGAGCGTGCTTTCAGTCCTATTTCATTGTCAAAGAACTTGGAAAGGACGCGTCATTACGCTGCGTCCTTTTCCTTGAACTAGAACAGAAGGCAGCGCTCTGAATCATGCATCTTGAGGAAGTTTGGGTATATTAGGTGAACTCGATTGAAAACAGTGTTTATTACCGGTGCAAACCGTGGCATAGGGTTAGCATTGACCAAGGTCTTTTTAGCTGATGATTGGCAAGTAATCGCAACGTGTCGTAATAGTGTTGCTGCTACTTTGCTTAATCAATTAAAGAATGAATTCAAAAAGCTCCAGGTCTATGAACTAGATATTACTGATTATCAGCAAATGGCAACTTTGAGCGCAAAATTAGCCGATTCAAAAATCGATGTGCTTTTGAATAATGCCGGGCTCTATGGACCAAAAGGTTATGGCTTTGGCAATTGCGATGTAGATGCTTGGCTAGAGGTATTTGAAGCCAATGTGATAGCGCCAACTAAACTGGCAGAAGCATTTGTAACTCAAGTCTTAAATAGTGAACTCAAAATAATCGCAGCTTTATCATCGCGAGTTGGTAGCCATACTGAAAATACCAAAGGCGGCGGATACATTTACCGCAGCTCAAAAGCGGCTTTAAATTCAGTAGTGAAAAGCCTATCAAACGATTTGTTACCACAAGGGGTTAAAACGGTTGCGCTACACCCTGGTTGGGTTCAAACAGAAATGGGCGGACCAAATGCATTGATAAGCGCTGAAGAGTCGGCGCTGGGGTTAAAGCAAGTTATTGAGTCTTTAACTGACGACCAAAGTGGTGGCTTTTACAGTTATAAAGGTGATCAAATACCTTGGTAGGAAAAGCCTGTAGTTGCGCGGTTATAAGCCGCGCAATGTTGCGTAGCTAAACTTTAAAAAAGTAAAGCCATTTCTGCCGCTTGGCACTGACAACTGTTTTCACAAACTGTACACACATAACCTTGCGTATCACATAACTCGGTCCAGCGATTATCATGAAGCTTTATCAGCTCACCGCCTGCTTTTGTGAAATATTTCACCGCGCCATTACCTGGGCTTTGTTTCCACAAATGCGCAACACCTGCCAAAGCACCTTGCTGTCTTAAAGCAACAATAGAGGCGTGAAGTAATTTGGGGCCTATACCTTGGCCTTGGGCTTTTTCAGAAACGGCAATACATTTGAAATATGCCATCTGTGAAGGGAGTACAGGCCAGAGTTTTGGACTACACCATTTATCAATGTCCCATTGATCTGCGGCATAACTTAGCCTAAACCCGACTAGCTCGTTTTGTTCATTTATTGCAACAAAACTGGCATTAATATCATGCTTGATACCTTGTTGATGCATTTTAGTTAGGCTCTGTTCGTCCATATAGTTGTCACCATGAACGATGTTAGCCAGTGAGATCACATCTTGAAAATGCGCGTGTGTGAGAGGAAGATACTGCACGTATATCACCGATTTATTATTCTTCTGATTTTAAAGATAATGAAATAAATGTGACTCTACAAGTAAATAGTTGGGTACAACCCTTTAATTTGGAATAAAAAAGGGAGTACCAAAGGCACTCCCAATTGCAGCGTAAAAACTTTTGCTATCTAATTTAAAATAGTTTGAATTGTACTTTTGCCATCATCATCTTGAAATCTAAGTACAAAATCATGCTTACCATCATTATTGATATCGACTAGCTTAATGTCATTGCCATCTTCAGGTAGTTTATGTTTGATCTTACCCCGTTTTTTATTTAACACAGTCTCGGCATTGCCATAGTAAACACTGAGCGTTTTACTGCCGGTTTTGAATACGGCATCTTGCTTGCCATCGCCGTTGATATCCCCTGCATAGTAAGTTAATGCCATTTCATCACTGTTCATGCCAATTTCCATTTCAACTTCTTTTTCAGAGTCTGGTTCTTCAGAAAAGGTGCCGTCAGGCTTTTGCGCATAAAAACTGATCTCTACATCAACATCAGTGCTACCGCCGCCTAGTGCCATAGAAGCGATTGTGCCTAGACCAAAGTCGACATGAAACTTTTGTAATTCACTTTTACCATCGCCGTTAAAATCATTATCGAACTCAAAGCGACTGGTGCCAGAAGCCTTAGGCAAAGTTAACGGGGTTGCTGAAAATTGGCCATCTTTTTGTCCGTAGAATACCTGAAAGGTGAGTTCAACATCGAGTGAGTCCATGCCTTCAACAATTGGTGCATAACGTGTGACTAGGTCGAGTTTACCGTCATTGTTGATATCGAGTAATTTCGCAATGCGGCGATTCGCTTCAACGTCATCAAGTTTGCCCGTCTCAACAGGCAGCTTTAAAGGCTTAAGCGCGTTTTCATAGCCTGTTTTATTGGCATAAAGTACATCGATTTTCTCTCTGTCATGAAACACTAAATCATTAAACCCGTCTTGGTTTATGTCGAATACTTTAGGCACCATGGTTAGGTCAATGTCTAGACGCAATTTACCACTGCTAAAATTACCCGAAAAATTAGGCTCAGTGCTGAATGTGTGCTTAGTAAAGCTGCTGTCAGGGTTTTGAATGTAAATCTCTGAGTGAGTTAAGTCAGGCAGAACAATGTCGCTCAGACCATCATTATTAATGTCGCTAATAAAATTGATTTTCTCGAACTCGTCGAATTCTAGTTTAGAAAGCAGTGCATTTGTTGAAAGCACCTTTCTAGTGCCGTGTTTATCGACAGAAAAAATGCCTTCTTTATTCATTACAAAAGCGGTGATTTTAGATGATCCCGCAAGCTTGCCGTAATCAAAACCAAAAGTATCTTTTGGCAGTTCGAGCTTGGTAAATTCCATGCTTTCAAGATTAAGCTCAGCTAAATTGGCGTCTTCATCATGATAGGCAAACATAATCGGACTTTTAGTTTCAATCAGGCTGCGATTGGTTTTTATTGGAATGTCTTTTGCTGCCATCGCTGAATAAGATGCGCTTAGCGCTGCCATCAATAAAAGCGTGTGTTTCATTTTAAATTCCTTTCCTCGAACTTGGTGTGGTCCTATCTTAGATTTAATTGCAGAGCAAACAAGTTCGAATTTGTAATGAACTGTTGCAAATGTAATGAGCACCCAGCATGTTTTAAGTTGATAGTGCTCGTCGCTTATCTGAAAATCAGCTACAATCCGCGTCGTTATTGAATTTAGGAGTTAGGCGAGTGTTAAACGATAGCCAATGTGTTGAAGCAATTATTAGCTGTATTAAACAAGTTTTTGAAACAGAGCAGTACGCTGATAAAGCAATAGAAGCAGGTCTTGCTAACCAAGCTTTTTGGAATCAAGCAACCAAAGCTTATTATGTACAACATTGCTATGAGCTGATCCGTTATCATCGCCAGCTCAATACGGCACTTGATATCGACACCTCAGATGAGAATTGGCCATGGCTACACTTTGAGGCCTATCAACTGTTAAATGGCGTAGAGTTACCAAACTGGTCAGAATTTGCTGGTTTAGGAGTTGAGGCATTAAAAGCAAACCTTAATGAAGCTTCGCCTGCAGAGCAACAAAGTTATCCAGATTGGCTTTGGCAACGCGCAGAGCAAGAACTTGGTGATGATTGGGTTAATATCGCGCAGGCACTGAACGTACCTGCGAAACCTTACCTTCGTGTAAATACCTTGAAGACCGACGCTGCAACGTTACAAACGTCTTTGAAAAAGAGCCAATCAATCACCAAAGTACTTGAGCAAGACAACTGTTTAGAAGTTGAAGAATACGGCTATTTATTTAAATCAGATGCGTTCAGTAAAGGCTGGTTTGAAATGCAAGATGCAGGCTCACAGCAGATCGCACCATTACTCGATGTAAAACCAGGCCAGCGTGTTGTTGATGCGTGTGCAGGCGCGGGTGGTAAGAGCTTACATCTCGCAAATCTAATGCAAAATAAAGGCTACATCTTATCGATGGACATTCACCAGCATAAGCTAGATGCACTAAAAAAACGTGCAAAGCGTGCGGGTGTACACATGCTAGAAACGCGTTTAATTAAAAACAGTAAAACGATTAAGCGCTTAAAAGAAAAGTTTGATCGTGTATTGTTAGATGTGCCTTGCTCTGGAACGGGAGTTCTACGCCGTAATCCAGACGCAAAATGGCATTTACAACCTGAAAACATTGATACTCTGATCAGCTTGCAGGCCGAAATTCTGCAGCGTTACAGCCAGATGTGTAAAGTCGGCGGAAAGCTTGTGTATGCGACTTGCTCTATTTTTCCGAGTGAAAACCAACAGCAAGTTCAGGCATTCTTAGAGAACAATCCAAACTTTGAATTACTAGAAGAGTTAAACCTGCAACCAGGAATTAACTCTGAGTATGACGGTTTTTATGCCGCTGTATTAACAAAGAAAGAAATTTAAAAACCTATCTAACCTGAGCTCAGGTTATCTATACAGAGCCGCGATTAAGCGGCTTTTTTTGTGTTTAATAAAATAATAAATAATTAAGGCAAAAATTATGTCAGAACATGTTCGAGTGGGTGTCGCAGTTGTCATTATTCGTGATGGTAAAATTCTACTCGGTGAACGTATTGGGTCGCATGGCGCGAATACGTGGGCCACTCCAGGTGGTCATCTAGAAATGGGTGAAGAAATAGCGGCTTGTGCAATCAGAGAGACGCTAGAAGAGACTGGTTTGAAGGTTTCTGAAGTAAGTCAGTTAGGTTTTTCTAACGATGTATTTAATCCGTTAAATAAACATTATGTGACTCTGTACGTGGTGGCAAATGGTGTAGAAGGCCAGCCTGAAATCATGGAGCCAAATAAGTGTCTAGGTTGGCAATGGTTTGGGTTAGATGAATTACCGAAGCCATTATTCTTGTCATTAGAGAACTTTTTAAAGCAAGACAAACTGCAGACGTTAATTGAGAAGAAATAAGCTGAGGAAGGTAGCAGAGGAGTTGGGGTATATCTTTCAATAAAAACTTTTCATTCAAAATTTCTTCATTGAAACTTTTCATTTAAAGAATAGCTTGCTCCAGAAACGATAAAAGGGCCATAAAGGCCCTTTGGTGAAGTATCGTTCAAGTTAGTGTGGTTACTTTAACCCCTTAAAGCAACCAACCAATTGTTTTGCAAATTTTAGGGAAATCTCGTTAAGTTTCTAAGCTAGCGAGAGGAAAAACCCTGCAATTGCGGCGCTCATTAGGTTAGCCATTGACCCTGCTAAAACCGCCCTGAGCCCTAAGCGTGCGATATCCTTTCTTCGACTTGGCGCCATACCGCCAAGTCCGCCTAGTAAGATTGCAATCGATGAAAGGTTAGCAAATCCACATAACGCAAATGTGACAATTGCTTGTGTATGTGCACTTAACCCTTCTCGATAATTCATAAAGTCTAGATAAGCAACGAATTCGTTAACTACTAGCTTTTGTCCGATAAAACTACCGGCCGTTACAGCTTCGCTCCAAGGTACACCAAGTAACCATGCAACAGGTGCGAATACGTAACCTAAAATCTCTTGTAATGTTAGGGTCGGGTGGTCGAACCAAGCACCAATTCCACCTAACAAACCATTTAATAATGCAATTAATGCTACGAAAGCAAGTAGCATTGCACCTACGTTCAGTGCTAAGTGCATACCGCTTGATGCACCAGATGCAGCTGCATCGATCACATTGACTGGTTTTTCTTCATCAGACATAACATCTGATAAGTCTTGCTTTGGTGTTTCTGTCTCTGGCACGATCATTTTTGCCATTAAGAAGCCACCTGGTGCAGCCATAAAGCTGGCAGCAATTAAATATTTAAGCTCTACACCAATTGCAACGTAACCTGCCATAACAGAACCTGCTACGGTTGCAAGGCCACCTACCATCACAGCAAATAACTCTGACTTCGTCATGCTTGGAATAAACGGTTTTACAATTAAAGGTGCTTCCGTCTGTCCCACAAAGATATTAGCTGTTGCAGAAAGCGACTCCGGACGAGACGTTTTAAGCAATTTTTGTAAACCACCACCTAAAATTTTAATAACCCATGTCATTATGCCTAGGTGATAAAGCACTGCGACTAGCGCAGAGAAAAATACGATGACCGGTAATACTTGGATCGCAAAAATAAAACCAATATTACTGTCACTTTTTGCAAGAGAGCCGAATAAAAACTCGATACCGTCTCCTGCGTAACCAATTACTGCTGATACTTTGCTTGATAATTGGTCAAGTATGTTTCTGCCAGCTTCTGAAAATAGTACGAAACCACCGATAAAAAGCTGTAGTGCAAACGCCACCCCAACAGTACGCAAATTAATAGCTTTGCGATCCGTTGACGCTGCAAATGCAATACCCAGCAGGGCCATCATGCCCACTAGGCTCATTATTGTTGTCATGGTAAATTCCCGTTTTTATTCTTGTAGCAAATATTTTATCTTGCTTTTGATTATATCAATCGCCACGCGATTCATGCCACCGCGTGTAACCACTAAATCAGCTGAATGTTTAGATGGTTCTATAAATTGATAGAACATGGGTCTTACCGTTGCTTGATACTGCTCCACAACAGATTGTAGTGTTCGGCCTCGCTGCTCAATGTCTCGCTGCGTGCGACGCAGTAAACAAATATCAAGAGGCGTATCAATAAATACTTTTATATCAAACTCTTTACATAGCTCAGGGTCGCTGAGTAATAAAATGCCTTCAACAATTAATATTTTTGCAGGGTTAACCTGACGAGTTTCCTTACTACGAGTATGTTGTGCATAATCGTAACTTGGTACTTCTACAGACTGACCAGATCTTAATTGCTCTAAATGCGATTTAAGAAGCTCATGTTCAAATGCATCCGGATGGTCATAGTTTGTTTGTGTTCTATGCTCAAACGGTAAATGCGATTGATCTTTGTAATAGGCATCTTCTTCGATGATGGCAATAGAACCATCTTCTAGCTCATTTACAAGCTCGTTATAAATAGTTTGCGTAAAAAGAGATTTGCCAGATGCAGATGCACCAGCAATAGCTATAATTGTTCGTGTCACTAAAGTTCACACCCAACTGTTGATTCACTCGGAAGATCACAATAGCAAAAAAGACACGAATAATCTCTTTTGCTTCGCTTAGGGAGCAAATTTAGCGATTTTGATATTTCTGCGACAGGACTTATGTCCGCTTGCTAAAAACAGGACTTTTATGACATTTTCGTGACAATTGGCGTCTAGTTTTAAAAGCGGACTTATGTCCTGTACGCTGTTGTTAACCAACTATTAAAGTATTCAACACTGATTCGGAGGCAACTATTTTTTCTCCAGATTGGCATAAGTTAAGAGGTAAATTATGGCAAGAGCAATTATCCTGATGGCAGACAGCTTAGGCGTAGGTGCCGCTCCAGATGCAGAACAATTTGGAGACTTAGGAGCAAATACCCTTGCGCACCTTTTAGCTGCATATAAAGAAGATAAAGGAGAAGCACTTCCTTTACCTAACTTAACTAAACTTGGTTTAGTTGATGCTTGTGAAGCAGCGGGTAAAGAAGCGTGTGAAGTGGCAGAACGCTCAGCGCCAAAGGCGGCTTGGGGTTATGCAAAAGAGCTTTCAAGCGGTAAAGACACGCCATCTGGTCATTGGGAAATGGCGGGCGTACCTGTGTTGTTTGATTGGGGCTATTTTCCTAATACACAACCTTGCTTCCCTGAAGAGTTTGTTACTGAATTGTGCAAACGCGCCGAAATTCCAGGAATTTTAGGCAACTGTTACGGTTCAGGTACCGTTATTTTAGAACAACTGGGTGAAGAGCATGTAAAAACGGGCATGCCAATTTGTTATACCTCAGTTGATAGTGTGTTCCAAATAGCCGCACACGAGCAATCATTCGGCCTTGACAAGCTTTATCAAGTATGTGAAATCGCACGGGCACTGCTTGATGATATGAATATAGGGCGAGTGATTGCGCGGCCATTTATAGGCACTTCGAGTGCCGACTTTATGCGAACAGGTAATCGTAGAGATTACTCTGTGCTACCTCCTGCACCAACATTATTAGATAAGTTGGCGCAAGATGGTGGTGAAGTGATCAGCATTGGTAAAATTTCTGATATTTATGCCCATCAAGGCATTACTCAGAAACATAAAGCGCCAGGTTTGATGAATTTGCTTGAGAAAACCTCAGAAATCATCGACAGCGCGCCTGATCACAGTTTGATTTTCACAAACCTTGTGGATTTTGACGAAAAATTTGGTCACAGACGTAATGCAGTAGGTTATGCCGAGGCGCTAAAGCAATTCGATGATTACCTACCAACGATACTTAATAAATTACAAAAAGATGATTTATTAATTATTACGGCAGATCACGGCTGCGATCCAACAGCACCAGGTACAGATCACACGCGTGAATATGTACCGGTACTGGCTTATACACCGGGGATTGACAATATCGTACTCGGCGAACGACAAAGTTTTGCTGACATAGGTCAAACCCTTGCCCAGTGGTTTAATTTATCAACACTTGACTACGGCGACAGCTTTGCTGACGACCTGCTCAAGGCGTAAGAAGGAAAAGAGAATGAGTACTCCTCATATCAATGCGAACAATGGTGATTTTGCTGAAACGGTACTAATGCCCGGTGACCCTTTACGCGCAAAATATATTGCAGAAAACTTCCTTGAAGACGCTCGCCAAGTTACAGGTGTTCGTAACATGTTTGGTTTTACAGGCACATACAATGGCAAACCTGTAAGCATCATGGGTTCTGGTATGGGCATTCCGTCAATGTCTATTTATGCGCGTGAGCTCGTTGTTAGCTACGGCGTTAAGAACCTTATCCGTATCGGTACATGTGGTGGTATTAGCCAAGACATAAAAATTCGTGATGTCATTTTCGCACAAGGCGCAAGTACAGATTCAAATGTAAATCGCGCTCGAGTACGCGGTTATGACTTCGCAGCAATTGCTGATTTTGGTTTACTTGAAAACGGCGTTAACGCAGCGCGTAAACTAGGTATTGAAGCGAAAGTAGGTAATGTATTCACGACTGATACTTTCTACCAAGCTGATGGTTCTTTCTATGAAGAGCTGGACAAACTAGGTGTATTGGCAGTTGATATGGAAACTGCGGGCATGTATGGCGTTGCAGCTGAGTATGGCGCAAAAGCAATGGCATTATTCACAGTAAGTGACCATGTGATCACAGGTGAAGCAACACCAGCTGAAGAAAGACAAAGTACATTTAACGAAATGGTTAAGATTGCTTTAGAGTCAATCTAACGATTTTACAAAAATTTTTAAGTTGTTATTTGCTCGTTGGGTTTAGAGCAAAAAAGTTCCTTGGTAACGTAATCGCTGATTTTTGGAGACACGCCCAGAATGAAAGCGAATCACACCCCAAAAGGCCGCGCTGAATAGTGTGGCTTTTTTTTGCCTAAAATTTATGAACTGCTGAGTTTTTTGACATATCGGTGCTATCTGCCACATTTATAAATGTGTTGAACAAACAGAGTGGTTTTATGTCTCAATGGGTTAGTGGAAAAATTACTGAAATTAATTGGTGGACGCCAACACTTTTTAGCATCAAGGTTGCTGCAGATGTGTCCCCTTTTCAAGCTGGCCAGTTTACCAAGTTAGCGATGACAATTGGTGATAAGCGAATTGCCCGAGCTTACTCTTATGTCAATGCTCCTAAAGACCCTGTGCTTGAGTTCTACTTAACAGAGGTTGAAGGCGGTAAGTTGACGTCAGGTCTTGCTGAATTAGAAGTGGGTGGCAGCATCGATGTTGAGGCAAGAGCAAACGGCTTCCTAACTATTGAAGAATCACCTAAACGAGAGAGTCTCTGGATGATAGCGTCAGGCACAGGCATTGGGCCTTTTCTATCTATTTTGGCTGATGGTAAGGTTTGGGATAAATATCAGCAAGTCGTGCTTATTCATAGCGTCAGGTTTAATACAGATTTAACCTATCAAGACTTTATACATGCACACCAAAAGCTGTTTAAGCAATTTACTTATTTACCTCTAGTGACGCGAGAAATACCTGAAAATGGGTTACGAGGTAGAATTACTGACTTAATTCAAAACAATAAAATAGCAAAGTTTTTCAATCAAGAACGTTTACCTGAAGATTCTCATTTTATGATTTGTGGAAATCCAGAAATGGTAAAAGACTTGACGAAACTTCTCCAAACGCTCGGTTATTCAAGGCACCGACGTTCTGAGCCTGGTCATATATCGGTCGAACAATACTGGTAAGCTATGAAAAAAGGTTGAGATTTGCTAAGGTGCACAGGTTTATGCTGTATTTTTATTAGGTACTTATGAGATTTTTTAGTTTTATCACTTTGTTCTTTTTTTCATTTGCTATTAATGCAAATCCAGCCTTTGAAGAAAAGGCGACTGCACTCAGCAATATTAAAACAGCAGAAGAAAAAGCAGCTGAAAAAGTAATAGATGAATTAATTGTTGCCTATAATCAACAAAACATTAAATCATTCTTGGCTTTATATGCTGATGATGTAGAGTTCTACATGTACCCGCAAAAACTCATGTTTACGGGTAAAGAAGATTTAATCAAGCGTTATGGTTTGATGTTTAAGAAAATGAAATGCTTAAATGCTAAATCGCTAAAGCGAATTGTGCATGGCAGTATTGTTATTGATCATGAAAGCTCAGAAATTTGTACCCAGCAAGCAGGTGTAGTTGATAAGCGTTCTGAGTTTGTAACTAGCTACCAGATTGAAAAAGGAAAAATCAAAAAGGTGGTCTTTTTTAGGTAAGTAAAATGAGCAAAGACATGAGGATCCAGCTTCTTTACCGTGTTGAGCCCGGTTGTTTGGGTCCTGATGGTATCGATTATATCGAAGAGTTTTGTCAATTTGCAGTAAAGAAAATACCGCCTCCAAATTATGCTATTTTTTCTTTCGTGCCAAGATATGACAAATTACTCGATGAAAAAGAGTACTCTTTATTGAATCGCAAACTTACTCAAGGACAAGTTGATAGCTATTTTCAAAAAATAGACAAGCCGTTAGAAGAGTTTGAATCTCAAGTTGATGAGTTAATCGCATTCGCGGTTGATGCATTTTTTGATAGGTAAGTCTCTATAACTTGCCTTGAGGAATAAATGAAACTTTTTCTTTATTTAGCCTTACTTTTCAGTTTTAAGGTATCAGCATCAGAAACGCTTCATGTCGTGACTGAAGAGTGGTTACCTTATAACTATACCAATGCTGAAGGCCAGCTTGTTGGCCGCTCTACAGACAAAGTGAGAGCTGTTTTGTCTGATGCTGGTGTTGAATATAAAATCTCAAGTTACCCATGGTTACGCTCTATGCATTTGGCTAAGACTCAAGCCAATACCATGATCTACTCAATTTATCGAACTCCCGAACGAGAAAACTTATTTCACTGGGTTTGCCCGCTAATGGCCCCCGTTAAAGAGTATTTGTTTGCTTTAAAGACAAGAAATGATATTCAGCTCAATTCTCTCGAAGATGCTAAAGGGTATTTGACTTCTATCGTGCGCGGTAGCGTAAGTGAAGGGTATTTGACAGACGCAGGTTTTAAGCCTGGTTTAAATTTAGATTTAACTTCAGATCCCGGCTCAAGCCCTCGAAAGTTAGTTGCAGGTCGAGTCGATTTTATTCTTCAAACTGAATACACCGCCTCTGAAAGGATGAAAGAGCTCGGGTATGATTATTCTATGCTCAGAAAAGTCCTTGAGGTAAAAGAAATAGATAATCGCCGAGCTTGCATGGCATTTAGTCTTAAAACTGATAAAGCCTTAGTAAAGCGCGTTCAATTAGCGCTTGATAAATATAACAAACTTCATGGCGAGAGTTGAAAACATTGATTTTGCCCATACATAAAGCGTTATAAACTAATTCCGAGTGATAAATTATGAATCCAATTATTGCCATTCTTAAAGAACACAATATTGCTGATGAGCAGATTAATCAGCTATTTGAAGCACTAACAGAAAACCCACTTATGGCGATGGGGATTGTGCAACAGCTAGGTATCCCTCAAGAAAAACTTCAGCAGTTAATGGGTCTTGTTATGCAAAATCCAGGTTTGATTAAAGAGGCTGTAGAAGAGTTAGGTCTTGATTTTGCAAAAGTAGAAGCTGCAAAAGAAAAGCTGTCTAACCAGCAATAAAGCTTTAAAAGCGGGACTTGTCCCGCTTAAATCATATCTTCACTTTGTACAAATTAAGCTCCCTTTCTGAGTTTAATATGTTTTCAATTCTTTCCTTATTCTCTTCTTGCGCTTCAATGTACATTGCAAGTGAGTCTTCTTTATCTTTAAGCATATCTTGGCATGATACATAATTAGAAACTTGCTCGATGCCAATTAATCCGCAAACCCAGATACTAAACAGTACAACAACTATACCGCCAATCACAAATAGACCGGTAGACAGGTTAGTCACAGAAGCTGCAATAAAGACAGAAAAGACGACCAGTAGAGCAAATAATGATTCAGCTTTAATGAGATGAGCGACCTTGTTCGTTAGCCAACTGTGCCAAGGATGTGGTTCGTGGTTACACAGGTGAGTAATGTCTTCAACGTAGGCAATTCCTTTTACTTTATCTTCAATGTTTCTGAAGGTTTTGTAGTTTTGACTGGTAATTAAATAGTACAGCATGGTATTGACCTCGTCTGAGTTGGTACAAGTCATTACGCTGAAAACAGTGAAGCGATCGCTCTGATGAGGCTTTAAGTATAGTATTTGGTCAAGATTAAGATCTCGTGTTTTATGATTTGTAAATAATGCAGTACAAAAAATACTCAGTTTGTAGGCGCTGCGTGACTTAAGCCACGCAGCTCGATATTAGCAAAATTGCTGGATGAGTTTGGTTTGCTGCTCGATTTGACTTAACAGCTCTTGGCTTAAGTTATGAGAATGCTGACCATGTTGCCCACCTAAGTCGGCCAGTTCGCTTACGCTCTCAACATTAAGGTTGATTTGTTTAATAACCACGGACTGCTGTTCTATTGCAGCTGCAACCGAACGGTTAAGATCAGCCAGTTCGGTAACATGAGACTGAATGGTCGATAAGCTTTCACCATTCTTACTTGCAAGCTCCACACTGGTGTTAGACAAAAGGTTTCCTTGGTCCATCGAGCTGACGGCACTTTGCGATACATCGTTCAGCTCTTGGACTAGCTGGGTTATCTCTTCTGTTGATGCTTGAGTCTTTTGAGCCAATGCTCTTACTTCATCCGCGACAACAGAAAAACCTCTACCATGATCGCCGGCCCTTGCTGCTTCAATCGCGGCATTTAATGCTAGCAAGTTAGTTTGCTCAGCAATTGAATTGATGACATTCAAAATGCCATGGATTTTCTCATTCCCAGCAACCAATCTAGATACGGCTTGGTTAACTTCAGCTAAATGCTCATCTAAATGATGTATGGCATCGATGACTTTATCAACCGAGGATTTACCATCTTGAGTGTGTTGCTCTGAAGCCATTGCAGCGCGTGAGGCTCGTTCTACATTCGTATTTAACTCTTCGATGGTGACGGTGAAGTCTTGCATGCATTGCACCATTTGCTGAACTTCATTATTTTGTTTTTTTAATAGTTCAGAGACCTGTTGCCCACTTTGGGTATTTTTTTGTGCATTAATATTAACCCGAATTGATTCGTCATTGACCCGCCCAACAACTGCTCTAACTTTGGCTTGTTGCATTTTTATCGCTAAAGATAATGAACCAACGGCATCGTTATGCCCGGAATACAAGAATGACATAAGTGGATTGTCATACGCTGCTTTGGCTTCTTTGAGTGTATATAGGTAACGCTTACGCCATCTCAATTGCATGTATGAAGTTAACAACAGCAAAATAGCGAGTGCCAAAATGGCAGGAGAGAGGGTGAAGGCCAATGTCATAAAAGCAATAGCGCTTGATGCAACCAAACCATAAGTTATCCATTTGGTGCTATCGTAATAACGATTGGCGACTTGTCCGGCTTGTATTTTTTGGTATGCGCGTTGAGCACGCTTTTTAACTTGGTCGTCAAGATGAGTCCTGACAGATTGATACTCAATGATCTTACCCTGCTCATTTTTGATGGGCGTCACAAATGCATTCACCCAATAAAAGCGGCCATCTTTGCTCTTATTTTTAACTGGACCCATCCAAGAGTTACCAGCTTGGATCGTTTCCCACATATTGGCAAAAGCTGCTTTAGGCATATCATTGTGACGTACAAGATTGTGTGGCTGACCATACATTTCTGTGGTGCTAAAACCAGAGACATCACAAAAAGCTTCATTGGCATAGGTGATCCTGCTATTGGGATCTGTGGTTGAAAGTAGAACGGTTTCTTTTTTTAGTGTTATTTCTTGAGTGTGCCGTGTACTCATACTGGCATTCCATCCTGTTAATGCAAGACGGGCAATATAGTCAAATAAGGTTGATTTATAAACAAAATAACCTTGATAACTGACTTAATTTAGAGCTGATTTGATGAAGATCAGAAGGAGTTAATTAACTATAATAAACTCCCTTATTATTGTGTTAAATCAATTAAATTGTTTTAGTTTTGTGCAGTTTCAGTTGCTTGCATTCGTTCCGTTAACTTAGCTTTTATACCTTGCCATTGATCGTCAGTGATACTGAAAATTGCTGTATTTCTAAAGTTACCGTCAGGGAGTTTTCGTTGTTTGTATGCTAACCCTTCAAACCTGGCACCGAGTCGTGAAATGGCATTTCTTGAGACCCTATTTTCTTCATGAGTACAAAAGGTGACTCTTACTAAGTTTAAATCCTCAAATGCATGACTGAGTAATAGATATTTTGCATGGGTATTCACATGGGATTTTTGTGCTGACTTAGCAATGAATGTATGACCTATTTCAGCACTTTGATTGTGCGTATCAAGTCGAAATAATCGTGTTGTGCCAACGACAGTACCGCAGGTTTTATCTATGATTGCCATGACAATTTGTTCATTCTGGTTAAATTGTGCAGTGTTTTTAAACCACAAAGCTAACTTTTCTTCGTTCTCACAGTAATTGTTAAATACCCATCGCCAAATATCTGGGTGACTGCCTGCTTTAAAGAGGGCGTCTAGATGATTTTCAGTTAATGGCGTGAGCTTAACTTTCTCGGTCTCTAATGAAATGGGTTTTAACATCTTCGTAATTCCTTACAGTCGCAATGATCTCTAAGGGAAAGTTAGCTGTTATTAGGTGTAACAAATACAACCAGAGTCGAACAAACAACTAGACCAGTGTTAATAGTTTTTTATTATTGAGTTAATAGGTAATTTACGATTTAATGACAGTGCGTTGAGAAGATTAAGGATTGATATGACCCGCCTACTATTATTGTGTTTTTGTATGCTTTGGCACAGTGCCAGCACAGCAGAAATAGATAACTCAACGATCACCATTGCCATACAAGATGATATAAAACAGCTCTACTTTGAGTTTTTAGATAACAGAAACATTTTAGATATAAATGATTACAGCAGTCTAAAGGCTTCCCGCGATGTTGTTGAGCATGTGCTACTTGTTAAAGCAATTCGTATTGGTGGGTTTCACTTACCAATTAACTATATTCAAGTTGATCATCCGCCTCGTAGAATTAAATTGATGAAGCAAGGGGCAATACATTTAAGTGCGACTCCGCTTTGGTTAAATGAGATTAAACAGTTTGAGCATAAGTTGCATATTAGCAGCGCCGTGTTAGAAGCGGGTCGTGCAGAGGCAGGGCTATATACGCATAGCGACAATGTTGATGTGCTGTCAGTGAAGCAACCTGCTGAATTAGTAAAGTTAATCGCAGTTTCAAATCAAAATTGGCAGCATGACTGGCAAATACTTAAACAATTAAATTTTAATGGTATGTATCACACAGGTAAGTACACGACCATGTTAGATATGCTCTATAAAAAACGAGCTGATGTGATGCTAGGGCCTTTTCACAATTCTGATGATTTGAGCTTTAAACATAATGGGCAAACCTATTTACCAATCAAAAACTTGAAAGTTATTATGCCTGACAGTCGACATTTTCCGGTTTCGCGCTATACAGCTCAAAGTCAGCCTTTGATCAAAGCGCTTGAAAAAGGGCTATCAATTCTAAAAGAAAGAGGTGAAATTGAAAAAGCGTATCGCCAGTCAGGATATGTAAATGATAAGGTGAGTAGTTGGCAGATTATTAATACTCCTTCCAAGTTATAGTCAATTCGACATTTAGGTAGCAATAAGAGGTTCAGGCATATTTTATACTCTTTTATGATGATTCAATTTTTCAGTAAGACAGAGCCATGCAACCTTTAGAGATTATTTTTAGTGATGGCAAAGCCAAATATGTGCAAATTATTGACCTATACCGCAGTGCAATTCAGTCAGGTTCATTGTTACCTGGCACAGCGCTTCCGTCAGCCAGAGTACTTTCTCAGTATTACCAAGTAAATCGTCACACTGTGATGAACGCTTTACAGGGCTTAGTTGCTGAAGGATGGCTAATCTCCTTACAAAGAAGTGGCTACGTTGTAAGTGAACATTTACCAATTGAGTCGAGTGAAAAATACACGAAGCAAAGAACAATAAAACCGTTTGAGTACAATTTTTCAACGCCTTTTCAACAGATAAGTGAAGTCGACCTTTCAGCTTTTGACTATGTTTTTGCTGGTGGCTTGCCTGATTTATCTGCTTTTCCTAAACAGAAATTTAAACAATCTTTGAGTATGGCCGCGAGGCAATTCAACGCCCATGACATGCATTATTCAGAGAGTGCAGGATTACCCTCACTAAAGCATCAAATTTTGCGATACCTAGGTCAAGCAAGAGCGCTTAATGCAGATGATTTGCTTATCTGTAATGGCTCTCAAGAAGCTTTATACTTGGTTGCAAAAGCGTTTATCAATCAAGGTGACTTTGTCGCCATTGAAACCCTAGGCTACCCGCCTGCAAGACAGGCATTCGAAAGTTGTGGTGCAGCATTAGTTGATATTGCACAAGATGAGCAGGGGATATGTGTCGATGACTTAGAAGCCCAGCTAAAACTCAGGAAAATAAAGCTACTGTATTTAACGCCATTACACCAATACCCGACCACAGTGACATTACCCATAGCTAGGCGCCTAGAAATTTACCGGTTGTGTTATCAATACGGTGTGCTGATCGTTGAAGACGACTACGATCATGAATTTCACTATCAGTGTCGACCTCTTCAGCCAATGGCGGCAGATGACCCCGCGGGTATTGTGATTTATATATCGACCTTTTCAAAAATAATGTGTGCGGGTGCGAGACTCGGCTATTTACATGCTGCCAAGCCTGTTTTAGCGCATTTAAAAGGGTTAAAAAAGCTCATTAATCATAAGAATGACGTCTTTACTCAACTGGCGGTCGCGCACTGGATGGAGACAGGAGAGTTTGAACGTCACTTAAAGCGCATGACTAAATCATATAAAGCGCGTTGGCAGGCAATGAATAGTACCCTAAATGCTTTAAAAGCGCGGGGCTTAAACCTCTCATTTACCAAGCCTGATGGCGGTATGGCATTTTGGCTAAACTGCCATCAAGATGTGGTTGCGTTAAAATTAAGAGCCAGAGAAAAAGGCATTTATTTTCAATCGGAAGAAGAGTTTTATCACCCTAATTCAGTCCGTTCTTTAAAACCAAATGATGGTGAGGTAAGTCATATTCGTTTAGGGTTTGCTTCACAAACAGGTGAGCAAGCAGAAGCCGGTATATACAAAACCTTTTCAGAGCAATTATAACTCACTCAGTTTTTAGGTTATGGATCGCCAACACTGCATTTTTAATGTCTTTTAAGTCTGCTTGCATGGTTTTTTTAAGCTGTTCTGTCATGAATCGTGACATGAGCTTTCCCATAATTTTTGCAAACAAGCTTTGTGGTACTCCCGTAAACCCCATAACAAGCTCACATTGACCTGTGCCTTCGATAATTTTCATCTCAGAGTAATAATCGCAACCATGATTTTGTGCTTTGGTCTTATAGAATACATTGGTTTGTGACTCTGTGATCCACATTGTCTCTGTGGCATCTTTACCAAACATGGATCTGGTTTCTTGCCATTTTAGTCCTTTTAGCCCCTCTTTAGGTTGCTCAATAATCACTAGATTTTTTATGGCAGAAATATGCTGATGGGCATGGCGTATATCGCTAATGACACGCCATACTTGCTCTTTTTTTGCTGGAATAATAATGGACTGTTGAACGTTCATAAAATTCTATGCTTTATCTTTTTTGTAAAGCATAGATTTAGATTGTCGATTTTTCACGTTACAAAAGCGTTATCTTTGAAGCGAGAATATCACTGTGCTTTAGCTGATGTTTTGTGACGTATAAGCTGGTATTTATCGCCATGCAAGCGCAGTTCATATAGTTTATCGTATTCATCTTCCTCAATGTTCACTCGATGCCCTGAAAGCAGCTTCACAAGTTGAGGCGTTGTATTGCTGTGACCTACTACCACGGCTACACCATGTAATAACTTTAACTCACCTGCAAATTGTACTAATTCCCTAGGATTATAGCTTTGGACTTTTAGCGATGTTGCTTTTGCCAGTGGCGCGATGGTTTGTTGAGTTCGGTTGTAATTAGTACTGAAAAGCTGTGCTGGTTTGGCTGACAGAAGTTGCTTGGCAATGTTATTGGCTCTGAGCTTTCCTTTATCCGTTAATGACGGATCACTACCACTGGCTTTTTCACTGTGGCGTAATAAAAAGATTTGCTCTGGTTGTGCCATAAGTTGACTCGAAAAGAGCAAAGCGATAACCGCTAATAAACTGAACTTCATTTTTATACTCCTTAATCTCAGTTTAGATACCGTTGTTAATTCTCACATTAACAGTCTATTACTTCATTTCAATGACTTAAGCATTTTTTAATGACACAAATTGCTTAAGTAAAAAGTGTCCGATGCGGACACTTTTATCGTCCGCGGACAAGCGTACAAGAACCTAAAAATAGATAACCGCATGAAAATATTGGGTTTTAAAGTTTGGCACAGTCTTGGTATCTATTTAGACATAATAAGCTCAGGAGCTAGACAATGATTTTAACGACCGCTTTTTTTGTATCACCCCTTTTGATGTTGTTGATGTCATTACTTATCAGCTGCACCGAGCAATTTTTGAATCAATAAGGAATGAGTATGATCAGAGATACCAGTGGCCAAGATCAAATGGTTCAACATAAGCCTAAAAAACTAAAACCTGTACTGTTGATTGCTGGTGTGCTGTCGCTTGTTACTTGGGCAGGCTACGCCATGATGAATACCGATAATGTCAGTCAGTCTGTTGATAAAGCACAGCTACAAATTGCGACGGTCATTAAAGGAGACTTGGTCAGAGATATAGCGGCAACAGGTAAAATAGTTGCTGCTAATGCACCAAAAGCTTATAGCCCAGAGCAAGGCTTTGTTACGTTGCAAGTGAAAGCAGGTGACAGTGTAGAGAAGGGACAGGTGATTGCAGAGGTTGAAAGCCCAGAGCTTAACAACAGTTTAAAGCAACAAGAATCAGAGCTTGCTAGGCTTCAAGGCGAACTTGCCAGAAGTGAGCTAGAAGCAAGGCGCCAAACATTGGCTCTAAATAAAACTTTAGATATGGCGCAAGTTGAGTTGAGTGCCGCAGAGCGTGAAAACCGCCGAGCAAAATTGTCAATTGAGAAAAGCCTGATCAGTCAAATTGATTTAGAAAAAGCAGTCGATGATTTAGCCAAAGCTAAGCTGACCTTTAAACATGCGCAGCAAGAGGTTGAGCTCGCCAAAGATACCTTAGCGTTTGAGTTACAATCATCGCAAAGCCAAGTTGCTAGACAGCAACTGGTGGTTGATGAACTTCAAAGAAAAGTCAGTAACTTAAATGTAAAAGCCAGTGTGTCGGGGATTGTTGGTAACTTGCTGGTGCAATCAAAAGCTATGGTGACTAAAAATCAAGCCTTACTCACTTTAGTCGATTTGTCCGCTTTTGAAGCAGAATTGCAAGTGCCAGAGAGCTATGCCAATGATTTAGGGATCGGCATGCAAGTAGAGCTGAAAATGGGGACTGAGTTAGTTAAAGGTACTTTGTCTGCGATTTCGCCAGAAGTGAATAACCGTGAAGTAACCACGC
Organism: Pseudoalteromonas sp. NFXS53; assembly: GCF_056629255.1. Classification (NCBI taxonomy): domain Bacteria; kingdom Pseudomonadati; phylum Pseudomonadota; class Gammaproteobacteria; order Alteromonadales; family Pseudoalteromonadaceae; genus Pseudoalteromonas; species Pseudoalteromonas sp. NFXS53. Next base: position 47,423 of record NZ_JBWVBR010000022.1, read on the forward strand.
GTGTGCGCTTTAACCAAAGTGATATTAACAATATTCGACAAAACCAGCGTTTATCAGGGCGCATCTTATTAGAAAGCCGCAGCGATATATTAATGGTTAAACGAGGTGCTTTTATGAATGCAGGCGGCTACGTGGCTTACAAGCTAAATGGTGAACGTGCAGAACGCATCGAAATTAACACCGGTGTCACCAGTATTAACCATGTGGAAGTGCTAAGTGGGCTTACACCAGGCGATGAAATCATCATTTCAAATTACGACACATTTAAAAATGCCGATGCCGTATTGTTGAGATAAGAGCTGCCGAGATAAGTATTACAGAGATAACAACAAGCACATTTAGGCATCATCAACAGAATATAGACCGAATTAAAAAGGAAAGAACAATGTTAAAAATGAATAATATCAGCAAGATGTACCAAACAGAGATGGTTCAAACACATGCTTTACGTGACTTTAATTTAAATGTTGAAGAAGGTGAGTTTATTGCGGTAACAGGCCCGTCGGGCTCAGGTAAAACCACCTTTTTGAATATTGCGGGTATGTTAGAACCCTTCACTGGCGGTGAATACTTATTGGATGGTATTGATGTTGGCAAACTGAATGACAATCAACGTGCGGACTTACGTAACCAAAAGATTGGTTTTATCTTCCAGGGCTTTAACCTCATTCCAGATTTAAACTTGTACGAAAACGTTGAAGTGCCTTTACGTTATCGCGGGATCAAAGCGGCTGAGCGCAAACGCAGAATAGAGCAGTGTTTGGAGCAAGTGGGGCTAGCAAGCCGCGCTAAGCATTTACCTCAGCAACTCTCTGGCGGTCAGCAGCAGCGTGTTGCCATTGCTCGAGCGCTGGCTGGTGAACCGCGTTTTTTATTAGCCGATGAACCAACAGGTAATCTTGATAGCTTAATGGCACGTCAAGTTATGGAGCTACTTGAACAAATTAACCGAGATGGCGCCACCATTATCATGGTAACGCACGACGCAGAACTTGCTCGTCGAGCACCGCGCAATATTCAGGTAGTAGACGGCCAACTTGCTGATTTTACGCTATATCAGGGTAATCCAAATATGGCAGTAGGAGCTTAATATGTTCAGTCATTATATAGATTTAAGTTGGCGGAGCTTTAAACGCACGCCATTAGTAAGCCTGTTAATGGTAATTGCCATAGGAGTTGGTATTGGTATTACTATGACCAGCTTGTCGGTTTACCACATGATGTCGATGGACCCTATTCCTGAAAAGAGTGACAAACTGTTTGCGGTACAACTGCAAAGCATGGATGAAGGAGAAAGCTGGTGGTCACCTGACAGCATGCCATACCAGTTAACTTATCGTGATACTGAAAATTTATTAAACGCGGATTTACCATTTAAACGTGCAGCTTTGATGAAAACCGGTTTTTCGGTGCACTTAAACTCAGATAAAGTGAAACCATTTTTAGAGCAAACACGCGTGGCGTCAAGAGATGCATTTGATATGTTTAATCTGTCATTCATCAATGGCGGCGTGTGGAGCAAAGAGCAGGAAAGTAGTGCAGCTCCAGTCGCTGTAATCTCTCAAAGCATTAGCAACAAATTATTCGGTACGAGTAATAGTGTAGGGGAAACCTTTTATCTTGATGATTTAAGTGTGCGTGTTGTCGGGGTGATCGAAGACTGGAAGTTACACATAAAATATTTCGACCTAAACAATGGCTCTTTCAACAAACCAGAGCATATTTTTATTCCGTTTTCATTGATCAAAGCGAGTGAAATAGACACTTGGGGAAACACCAATGGATGGAAACATGAACCTGTAAAAGTGTTTAACGACAAGCTGCAATCAGAAAAGTTTTGGTTACAGTTTTGGGTAGAGTTAAACAATGCCTCTGAAAAACGTGCTTTTGAAGCGTATTTAGAAAATTATATTTCTGAAGAAAAGAAAGCTGGACGTTTTACGCGCGAAAAAGCCGAATATAAGCTTAGAGATGTAAACCAGTGGATCAGTTACTGGGAGGTAGTGAACGAAGATAACAAGATTATGGTCGCACTGAGCTTTATGTTTTTGGCGGTGTGCTTAGCTAATATTCTTGGTCTTTTACTGGCGAAATTCTTACGCCGAGCGCCAGAAGTGGGCGTGCGACGAGCACTTGGCGCAAGTAAGAAACAAGTGTTTTTTCAGCACATTGTTGAAGTTGGCATGTTGGGACTTTTTGGTGGTGTTATTGGCATTATTGTGGCGCAAGTTGGTCTATTTGGTATACGTCAAAGCCTGAGTTATTACGATGCACTCGCGAATATGGACATTTCAATGCTGATGACCGCGCCGTTAATCGCCATTTCAGCATGTATTATCGCCGGTCTTTACCCCGCTTGGTTAGTATGTAACACCACACCAGCTACTTATCTTAAAACCCAATAGGAGCACTGACATGTTAGAAATTAAACCTATTTTCAATGCCTTGTTACGCTCCAAAGTGGGGGCAGTGTTATTGCTAATTCAAATAGCGATTACTACAGCCATTGTTAGCAATGCAGCTTTTATCATTAAAGACAGACTCGATTATTTAAACCAGCCAACGGGGTATGAAGAAGAAAATATTTTTAAGTTTAACGTAATGACCTTTGGCACTGACGTTGATTTAATCCAACAGGTAGATTTAGATGAGCAGATGCTCAGAGCCATGCCGGGTGTTGTTGATGCTGTTCAGATCAGTGCTGTGCCACTGTCGGGGGGAGGTTCGTCAACGGGTTTTAGATTAAAACCCGTACCAGAAAAGTCAAAATCGGTTAATGCCAGTTACTTTGAAACAGACGAGCACGGTTTAAACACCTTAGGTGTTAACTTAATTGCAGGTCGCAACTTTACTGAAGATGAAGTGGTGTTGAATAGAGACTATAGTAAATTCCCTAAAGTGGCGTTGGCAACTAAAGCATTGATGGACGAGCTGTACCCTGGTGAAGATGGGCTAGGAAAAGTGATTTATACGGGCGACCAGCCTTTAACAATTGTCGGTATTATCGGCATGATGAAAGGCCCTTGGTTGAAACTTGAAAACCGTAAAGATAAATCTGTATTACTACCGACAGTAAGCCCAGGTAAGCTTCATCAGTTTTTAGTTCGCACAGAGCCAGAACGCCGCGCAGAGGTAATGAAGCAAATTGAAAGTGCGATGCATTCAAATTATGCAAAGCGCGTTATTCAAGACTTAACGGGTCTGGATGTTAAAAAAGCAAATTATGTTGCTGAAGACCGTTTAATGATGCGCATGTTAATCGTACTTATCAGTGTATTGGTTCTAGTGACAGCTTTAGGTATTTTTGGCCTTACCTTGTTTAATATTAATAAGCGCACGAAGCAAATTGGTACAAGACGCGCGTTAGGAGCTCGCAAATCAGCGATTATCAGCTATTTTGTTGTCGAAAACAGCCTAATTTGTATTGCAGGTTTAGTATTAGGGGTATGTGGTGCAGTGTTACTCGGTCAACAGCTTATGGCGAATTACTCAGTCCCTGCGTTATCAAACTGGTATGTTGCAATCACAGCCGTTGCAGTTTTTGTGATGAGTTTATTAGCGGTGATTGGGCCAGCAAGACGTGCGGCTAATATCGACCCAAGTATTGCAACACGAACAATTTAACTTCTAAATACTCAACCTCTTAGTTCGTGCTACACTCAAGCCTTTGGTGTAGCACGAATAATAAAAAGAAAATACATGGATAAGATACTCATCATTGACGATAACCAAGCTGTACTCGATGCGTTATCGCTATTGCTCGAAATACATGGTTATGATGTTGTGACAGCACACACCCCTTTCGAAGCCGAGCAAGTTGTTCGCTATCAACGTATATCCCTAGCTATTCAAGACATGAACTTTACCGCTGACACCACATCGGGTGAAGAAGGCAAGAATCTCTTTTATCAACTGCGTGCACTCAATGCACACTTACCCATTATTCTGATCACCGCATGGACAGAGCTTGAAACCGCCATAGAGTTAGTGAAAGCGGGTGCCGCAGATTACATTGCTAAGCCTTGGGATGACAATAAATTACTGACCAGCATTGCAAACCTGATTGAATTGGGTAAAGCCAAACAAGACAACGATACATTTAATCGGCAACAAGATGAGCGACACTCAGTACATGAACAGGCAAATCTAGCTGGCCTTGTGTATGCGAGCACCGCCATGGAGCGAGTGGTCGATATGGCATTGCAACTGGCTAAGTCTGATGTGTCGGTATTGATCACAGGACCAAATGGTAGTGGTAAAGAGCGAATTGCCGAAATTGTGCAGCTAAATTCTGCTTTGGCAGATAAACCCTTTATTAAGGTAAATGCAGGCGCATTGCCCAGTGAGTTAATCGAAGCTGAGCTATTTGGTGCAGAAGCGGGTGCCTACACAGGCGCCAATAAACAACGCATTGGTCGTTTTGAAGCTGCGGATGGTGGCACGTTATTTTTAGATGAAATTGGCAATTTGCCGCCCTCAGGGCAAATGAAATTACTCAGGGTGTTGCAAACAGGTGAGTTTGAACGCCTAGGCTCAGTGCAAACACAAAAGGTCAGTGTACGGGTTATTTCGGCGACTAATGCTGACTTATTACAAGACATAAAAGCTGGCAGGTTTCGAGAAGATTTATATTACCGACTGAATGTCATAGAGCTCAGACTGCCTCCATTGTGCGAACGAAAAGACGACATCGTTCCACTTATAAAACACTTCTTGCCAGAGCGAGAATTTGGATTAGCCACTGAGCAGGCTTTGACTAGCTATGCTTGGCCGGGAAATGTCAGAGAGCTTGAAAACGCTTGTAAGCGTGCTGCTGTTCTAAAGCCAAATGGTGCACTGGAATTTACCGACTTTGGTTTACACCAAACACAAAATGTAACGCTTCCAAACTCAAATAAAGAACCTGATAAAGATGAAATAGAGGCGGCAATGCGTGAGTATCATGGGGTTGTTGCCAAAGTAGCAAGGCATTTTGGTCTCTCACGACAAGCGCTATATAGACGTTTACAAAAATTCGATATCGACTATTAATAAAACTAAAACGTTAACCTTTATGAAATCACTCACAGCTAATCTTAGTACTCGCCATAAATTGCAGTTAGCAACAATGTTAAGTGTTGTGTTGGCGTTAGTGCCTATACTACTTGTGCTAGGCGCATCAAGTACACTCAGCCTGATTAGTTTGAGTTTAGCCGTTGTCCTCGCTTGGTTTGTGAGTGGCCTAATTACTCAACCGGTTAACTCAGGTATTAAAGCGTTAGAAACGGGTTTGTTGAATTTCAAAGATGGTGAGTTTTCGAGTTTACTTGCATATAGTGAAGACGATGAACTTGGGCGTTTGTGTCTTACTTACAATCAAACCGCCGAGCAGCTTAGACAAGAGAAGCAATGGATTTATCAGCGTGAATTGATGCTCGATAAAGTGTTGCAGTCTTCACCGCAGGCGCTTGTTTTAATAGATAGTAATAACCATGTGGTCTTCAGTAATCACAGTGCCAAACTGTTATTTAATTGTGAGCAGAAACTTGAAGGTCTAACTCGCAATGAACTCTATGCTTTTGGCAGTGAGCAAATTCAAAATGCGATGGAAGCAGGTAGAGATGGGCTATTTCACCTAAAGCACGCACATTTAAAACAGAGTCAATTAAATCAGGATGATGAAACACAAACTTGGCACCTCTCAACCGGACAGTTTTTATTAAATAACCATAGCCACCGTTTATATATTTTTAAGCAACTGACTCGTGAGCTGAGCCGTCAAGAAGTGGCGGTATGGAAAAAAGTCATACGCATTATTAGTCATGAACTGAATAACTCATTGGGCCCTATGTCTTCTATGTTACATAGCGGAAAATTACTGACACAAAACTTCGATGATCCAAGGCTCGGGCGGGTATTTTCGACCATGCAAGAGCGCATAAATCACTTGAATGAGTTTGTTCAAGGTTACGGCAAGTTTGCCAAATTGCCTCAACCAAAACTCGAAGCAATTGATTGGTCGAGTTTATTGAACAGTGTTAAGCAAGAGTGGGCTTTTAGTATTGAAGGGGATATCCCAAACGTTGAATGCCTTGCAGACAGAGTTCAGCTAGAGCAGCTTCTTATTAATTTGCTTAAAAACGCGCACGAATCGGGCTCAGAAGCAGAACAGATTAAAGTAAAAATTGAACCTAAATCTCAAGGTACATTACTCAGCGTGAGTGATGCAGGCAAAGGAATGAGTGAAGCGGTTATGGCAAGTGCACTCGTACCATTTTATTCAACTAAAGCCAGTGGTAGCGGCTTGGGGCTCGCACTTTGTCGAGAAATCGCAGAAGCCCATCATGGTCAACTGAGTTTGCATAACCGAGGTGATGGGAAAACGGGCTTAGTTGTTCAGGTGTTTTTCCCAAATTAACTACATTTTAGTTTAGTTGATATTTGTTTCCTTAGGTTTGCAATCAGAGGGCTTTTCGAGCCAATACACGGTATTAGAAATAACCACAATACTACCTGATACCACAAAGCTAGCTGCAGTCACTAAACCATAACTAGCCATTAATAGCGCACATGCCTCATTTGAGCAATTTGCCATGGGGATTGCTTCTTCGAGGGCTAACACCTTCTTTTTACGCATAACATTACATTTTTCATCATAGCTATGTACGTTTTCTGGTACGTAAACGCACCCCGCTAATAGAGTCAAAAGTAGCGCTGAGATAAGCGTTCTCATATGCATCCATGTAATTCCAAAGAGTAGATTGGCAAGTGTATGTCATCGAGTACCTAAATACTGTAAGAAAATGTTTATGAGTCGGTATAATCTGAAGAACAGAGATATAATCAAACTATATATAACAATCAGAGACATACTTGTGTTTAAAAAGCTTAAAGCATTATTAGCTGATTTCAGTAATGAACTACAGCAAACCAACAAGCCTGAGAATTCAATTGATTTTAATACTGGGCTTGCAGCTCTGTTAGTTGAAGTCATGCGCGCTGACAGCAAAATTGAGCAATCGGAACTCGATAAGATTGCCGAAATTTTAAAAACACAGTGTGAGCTAGATGAAAGCCAGGTTAAAGTTCTGATAGATAAAGTAAGACCTATGGTTGAAGCTGCGCTAGATTTGCACCAATTTGTAAAAGAAGTGAATGCGAAAACAAGCTACGAAGAACGTATGGAAGTGATCGAGTTGTTATGGCACGTTGCTTTTGCAGATGGTCATTTAGATGATTATGAAGATCACATCATTCGTAAAATATCGAGTTTGATGTATGTTGCACATGTAGACTTTGTGGCAGCTAAAATACGTGTGCAAGAGAGTTTAGATATCTAATCAAGTTTACTTTGCAAGTTTGTTTAGACTCTCAGCCTTCAATCATGATGCACTCATATCAATTTAACTACCTCACAAAAAGAGCAAAATAAAATACTGTTTTTATATACAGGGTTTTGTTTTTGACGCATAACATTATTACAGCGCGTTTTGTCCAATTCTCACAATTAAGCAAAATTGGACATTCTAAACTCATGTTTACAATGAACTTTTCTTGTGTGAATATTGGGACACGTAATATAGCCCGTTTTGTCGGTATTTATTCAGGCAATTTGGGAGAGAATAAGCTGTTATGCGTCATTTCAATTCACTGTATTTAAAACGGTTTTTACGTCAGGTCTTTTCTTCAAATTAGCTTTTAGGTACAGTGGTGCAATTAAGTTTTAAGTTGGTCTTGGCTTTTCGTTTTTCAATTTAAGCTGTGACCAGAATCATCATTCACCAGTCGAACGCTTCTTTGCAATTTTTGGTTTGGTGAGTGTTTTTTAATTTTAAGTTTGGCTTATTAGTGCAGGCGCAAGCGCTTCTAAATTTGCGTGTCAACGCATAACAAGGTCGTCAACGCGGACAAAAAACTGTTGGCTGTTACGCTTCGCTTCACATTTTAGCCAACAATTTTGCCGGTTACAACGGCGTTATGCGTCACTATAAATCGCTGTCTTTAAAACGGCTTTTGCTTCAAGCCTTTCTTTCAAATCAGCTTTTAGGTACAGTGGCGTAATTAAGTTTTAAGTTAGTCTTGGCTTTTCGTTTTTCAATTTAAGCTGTGACCAGAATCATCATTCACCAGTCGAACGCTTCTTAGCAATTTTGAGTTTGGTGTGTGTTTTTTAATTTTAAGTTTGGCTTATTGGTGCAGGCGCAAGCGCTTTGAATTTTGAGTTTCAACGCATAACAAAGTCGTCAACGCGGACAAAAAACTGTTGGCTGCTACGCTTCGCTTCACATTTTAGCCAACAATTTTTTGCCGGTTACAACGGCGTTAGCACTTCAAGGATAGTTTAGCAATTATGTTGATAATTCAGACACGCGTACAAGGTTTACTCAACAGGTTGTATACAATGTCCATTCAATACTTTTGGTTCATTGCAGTAGGGTTAATCTTTGCCATGTTCACAGGAATTTATCCGAAAGACATGGTTTTGCTTTTTTTCATTTTGATAATCTCCATAGTGCTTTTCACCATCTGGTTATTCGTTTTTAACTCTGGTAGAAGTAAGGTTATTGAATACGGCTTAGAGCTTAATGAACAAGGGATAACATTCATTGATTTTGGCGTTAAAGTCACTTTGGAGTGGAAGAATTTTGAAGGCTTTAAAATTGTTAATAGGTTACCTAGGTTAATAGTTCTAAAAAGCTCGAAAAGTAACGATATAAAGTTTAGCTATTATTTGTTTTCATCTGCTCAAAGAAAGAAATTATTCGATTATTTAGAGTCAAAGTAGTGCTAACAAGCAATTCAACAGGGATTAAAAATAGCGGGCTCTTCGCTTCGCTCAATTTTAGCCCACTATTTTTAACCCGTTAATCGAGCGTTATATTTCAGGGAGAGATTGGTGAAAATTTTTACTTTCTTTATTATTTTCTTTAGTTCCTTGCTGCAAGCAAATGATATTGTATTTCTTGGGTCACCTTTTTCAGTAGTCGAAAGCGAACAGTCATGCGATAAATATGTAGAAAGCGGTATTTGTATGGATGTTGCTTTTGAATTGAAATATAACGTCTACGAGTGGTACAACGAAAACCCTGAACCAGAAATTATTGAGTTTATAGGGTTCACTCATTCAAGTGGTTTACCTAAATTCACTTCGTTCAACTTCGCTTTAGTGCACTTGAAAAAGGTAAATGATCACTATTTGGTAAAAGACATCAAGCCTGTGGTTGAATTAAAAGACGAGTATATTATTTGTGTAGATAAGCAACTGCCATATTTTAGTGAGTGTATAAATAGGCAATCAGTTACGAGCTACTTGGATCTCAGCAACTGAAATATAACAAGTTAATTAAACAATGGACGCAAAACAGCAGGCTTGCGCTCATTCTTCGCTTAGTTTAGCCTGCTATTTTCCGCCGTTTATTAAGGCGTTAGTTACTAATGGAATTCATCCAGCAAGGAGATAAGATGAATCTTAAAAAACATAAATCAGGTTTTCTAGCTGGCTTCATGTCAAGTACAGCACTTCTAGTAAGCGACTTATTTATTTTTGGTAACTTACAGCTAAATCAGTTATCTATAAGCTGTTTAAGTTTAGTAAGCATAATTTGTCTGTTTGGTTTTGTTTTTTCAATAAAATCAAACGCTCAAAAAATATCGTAACTAACAAGGCCGTTAAACCGTGGACACAAAACAGCAGGCTTGTGCTCCTTCGTCGCCAATTTTAGCCTGCTATTTTGTGCCGTTTACGGCAAGCGTTAGCTGTACAAGGAAAATCTGAGTAGTGGAAATGTTCGCTGAAATTATCAAAAATATGTATGGGATATCACTGGCTGAATTCGCTGTGATGATAGTAGATACTCTTACTTATCTAATTGCTCTTTTTATAGTACTTTTCGCATTTGTTAAGCTTGATAAAGTTACAAAAAGTAAGCATGCCAAAGGAGTTAAAATCTCTATTGTTGCTACAATTTTCTCTTCGTTTGTAGCAAGTTCAATTGTAGAGAGTTCTGAAGAGCTTGGCTTAATTGAGGTTTTCGTATTTCTTATACCCTCTATTTTCACACTATTAGCGGCAGTTTGTTTTTATAAGTTTGCTAAAGAAGTTCTAGTGAAGTACAGCTAACAAAGCCGTTAAACCAAGGACACAAAACAGCAGGCTTTTGCTCCTTCGTCGCTAATTTTAGCCTGCTATTTTGTGCCGTTTACGGCAAGCGTTATGTGCTAAAAGTTTACGCACTGTCACAATAAAGGAAGGATATCTATGAAAAAAGTTTTTACTTTAGCTGTAATTATAGGCTTTGGTTTTCTTGTTCATACGAAGTTTGTTGAAGCTGCATATGCAGTTGGTTTTGTAAAATTTTATAAGGAAACCACTTTGGAAAATTCTTCAAAACAAACTGTAAAGTGCAATACCTGGGCATTCGGAGTTGTTAACGAACCAAGTTTGATAGAAAAGTATGAAAGCTGTATCAATGACTATCAAAAGGATGGTTACGCAATTATTAAGCAGTCAGGCACATAACAAGGTCGTCAACGCGGACAAAAAACTGTTGGCTGTTACGCTTCGCTTCACATTTTAGCCAACAATTTTTTGCCGGTTACAACGGCGTTATGCGTCATTTCAATTCACTGTATTTAAAACGGTTTTTACGTCAGGTCTTTTCTTCAAATTAGCTTTTAGGTACAGTGGTGCAATTAAGTTTTAAGTTGGTCTTGGCTTTTCGTTTTTCAATTTAAGCTGTGACCAGAATCATCATTCACCAGTCGAACGCTTCTTTGCAATTTTTGGTTTGGTGAGTGTTTTTTAATTTTAAGTTTGGCTTATTAGTGCAGGCGCAAGCGCTTCTAAATTTGCGTGTCAACGCATAACAAGGTCGTCAACGCGGACAAAAAACTGTTGGCTGTTACGCTTCGCTTCACATTTTAGCCAACAATTTTGCCGGTTACAACGGCGTTATATGGCATTGGGATGTTCGACACAGAATTCAAGGTACGGCGATTTATCGCAGAATATTCAGAAGAAACAGAAGAGTTAATTGCTGAGCATGAATTGTCTGAGTTTGACTTATGCAAGTTTAAAGCTGAATTTGGAGAGACTAACCCAGTGCAACCAATGTTCGGGTGCTATGAAATTCGTGAATCTCATATCGGTTTCATAAATAAGTATATTTCGCAGCCTATCAGTTGGAATTTCGGCAAAAGTTCTTACTTTGTTGAAGCTCATGCCATATAACAAAGCAAATTAAAAAGTGCGGACAAAAAATAGTTGGCTTTGTTCGTACCTCACAAATTTTAGCCAACTATTTTTAGCCGTTTATTTGCGGCGTTATGCGTCATTTCAATTAACTGAATCTAAATCGGTTTTTTCCTCAAGTCTTTTCTTCAAATCAGCTTTTAGGTACAGTGGCGTAATCAAATTTTAAGTTGGTCTTGGCTGTTCGTTTTCAATTTAAGCTGTGACCAGAAAGGGTATTCACCAGTCAATCGCTTCATTGCATTTTTTGGTTCGGTGAGTGTTTATATAAATAAAGTTTAGCTCGTTGGTGCAGGCGCAAGCGCTTTGAAAGCGGTGTGTCAACGCATAACAAGGTCGTCAACGCGGACAAAAAACTGTTGGCTGTTACGCTTCGCTTCACATTTTAGCCAACAATTTTTTGCCGGTTACAACGGCGTTATGTTTACAGAGACTATGAGTAACTATCAGATACTATTTGAATTTCAGCAGCCTTGGTTCGTTAGTGATTTGACAACTAGTAAAGTTAGTGCCGAAAGTGACTTGAATTTGTGGTTTCAAGTGGAGTGCAATGACGAGTGTAAAGACATCGAGATTGAGGGCTTAGACGACCTAGATCTAATCTCTAACTTACTCCAATCGGAAAAGGTAATAATATCTCAAGAGTTAAACACACAGCGAGATTTTGGAACAATTCGTATTGAGTGCTGGGTTGAAGGTAGCTATTCAGAGTTTTGGTGTTCAAAAGCTGAGTTGTAAACATAACAAACAGTTTAAAAGCGGACAAAATTCAGTTGGCTGGTTTCGCTCCGCTTCACATTATAGCCAACTAAATTTTGCCTTTTAACTGAGGCGTTATGTTTCAAGGAAAGTTTGTGGATAATTCTAGAAAAGTGAAATCATTAAAGTCTATTGAGTTTGCAATTGAACATCCCCAAGAGCATGAATCCAAACTAATTAAAAAGAGTCGGCTTTTAGCTGTCGTTGCATGGATTGGATTCTTTGTTAGTTTTCTTTTGTACTTTCAAGAATTACGTGGTTTATATTTGTCTGCATTAGCATCATTTTCTGGAATCCTATATGGCTTGTCTATGTACCTTGATTCAGCCATAAAGCAGTGGCCCTTGGTCGCAAAGCACGTTGACATTGACTCGGTAAAGAAAGAAATCAGTGAGATTGAAACATAACAAATTAATTAAACAATGGACGCAAAACAGCAGGCTTGCGCTCATTCTTCGCTTAGTTTAGCCTGCTATTTTTCGCCGTTTATTAAGGCGTTAGCTTTACTCTGTATATTTGTGAAGGATTACACAATGACAAAATATTTAAGTGATTTTTTTGATACTTCAATTGAATTTCTAGAAACATCGAAAGGTATGTTCTTTATAGGCGCTTTTCTAGCTCTGTGTTTTATTATTTACGCATCGAGTAAGTCAGGTGTTTTGCTTGCTCCGGGAGTTTATTATTTTGGTGCAGCAGTACCATCAGGTTTTCTTTTTAGGGCTGCGTATATAGAAAAGGCTAGAAAGTTAAAAATAGTTAAAGGCTTATTATTTATAGCTTTTACAAGTTGGGTTTTCTTGTACACACTCAGCTTTTTGTAAAGCTAACAAGGCCGTTAAACCATGGACACAAAACAGCAGGCTTGTGCTCCTTCGTCGCCAATTTTAGCCTGCTATTTTGTGCCGTTTACGGCAAGCGTTATGCGTCACTTTAAATTGCTGTCTTTAAAACGGTTTTTGCTTCAAGTCTTTTCTTCAAATTAGCTTTTAGGTACAGTGGTGTAATTAAGTTTTAAGTTGGTCTTGGCTTTTCGTTTTTCAATTTAAGCTGTGACCAGAAAGGTCATTCACCAGTCGAACGCTTCTTTGCAATTTTGGGTTTGGTGAATGTTTTTTAATTTTAAGTTTGGCTTATTGGTGCAGGCGCAAGCGCTTCTAAATTTGCGTGTCAACGCATAACAAGGTCGTCAACGCGGACAAATAACAGTTGGCTTTGTTCGTGCCTCACAAATTATAGCCAACTATTATTAGCCGGTTACAACGGCGTTATGCGTCACTTTAAATAGCTGTCTTTAAAGCGGTTTTTACTTCTACTCTTTCCTTCAAATCAGCTTTTAGGTACAGTGGCGTAATCAAATTTTAAGTTGGTCTTGGCTGTTCGTTTTTCAATTTAAGCTGTGACCAGAAAGGGTATTCACCAGTCAATCGCTTCATTGCATTTTTTGGTTCGGTGAGTGTTTATATAAATAAAGTTTAGCTCGTTGGTGCAGGCGCAAGCGCTTTGAAAGCGGTGTGTCAACGCATAACAAGGCGCTAAACTAGGACAAAATTAAATAAGCTCGTCGCTTCGCTCGATTTTAGCTTATTCAATTTTGCCTGTTAGCTAAGCGTTATATTGCCTTCAGGGAATTATGAAATTTGGATATTAGAGAAAACGGCTTTGAGATATTAGAGAGTTTTATATCTCAGCGTGAAATACAATCTATTAAAGCAGAGGTAAAAGAGTTTTCTGAAACCTACCCCAAATATGGTATTCGTGGCGCGAATAACAAATTCCAATCCATCCAAAAATTATGTTCATCTGAAAAACTGACAAAAATTGCTGAATCTTTCTTAATGGAGAAAGCTAATTTGGTAAGAGTAATTTTCTTCGATAAAACGGCAGAACATAATTGGCTGGTTACTTGGCATCAAGATAAGACCATCTGTGTAAACAGAAAAGCTGATATTGAAAACTGGAAAGCTTGGAGTATCAAAGATGGTAAACACCATGTTCAACCACCTATAGATGTTTTAAATAAAATGGTTGCCTTCAGGATTCATTTGGATGATTGTGACGAGGACAATGGGTGTTTAAAAGTTATACCTAGTAGTCATCAATTGGGTGTTTTGACTCAAAGTGAAATTGATTCAATCACTAAAAACCAACCAGCATTCTCGTGTGTGGTCAAAGCTGGTGATGCATTGGTAATGCGGCCACACCTTTTGCATTCATCAAGTAAATCCGTTAATCCCAGCAATAGGCGTGTAGTTCATATAGAGTTCAGCAGTTTTCAACTACCTTGCAATTTAGCTTGGGCGTAGGGCAATATAACAAAGCAAATTAAAAAAGTGCGGACAAAAATCAGTTGGCTTTGTTCGTACCTCACAAATTATAGCCAACTAATTTTTGCCGTTTATTTGCGGCGTTAGCTGTCTCGAGAGTTATGAGTAAATTAAAGTATCAAGATGTCCATACAAATGAGTTTAGTGATGCTGATGTATGGGAAGCTATTAAACAGGATGATGTCGAGGCACTTAAGTTAATTCCAATAAAACTTGGCTTTAGCCATGAGAACTGGCGATTCGTTCAAGATGTAAGCTTAAAACTATCGGAGCATCCAGATGAAAATGTAAGGGGAAATGCATTTCGTGGGTTTGCTTACACAGCTATGAATCTTAATAAACTGGAAAAAAACATAGTTAAACCAGTTTTACTTCGTGGTTTAAAGGATGAGAGCGATTGGGTGAGATCATGTGCCCAAGATGCAATGGACGATATCAATCATTACATGGGCTGGAAAATTGGTTCAGCTAAAGCGAACAAAGAACGAGAAAGGAAATTCTACGAGCGCCGAAGTAAAGACAGCTAACAAGGCCGTCAAACAAAGGACACAAAACAGCAGACTCGAGCTCCTTCGTCGCAAATTTTAGCCTGCTATTTTGTGCCGTTTACGACAAGCGTTATGTTTACAGAGACTATGAGTAACTATCAGATACTATTTGAATTTCAGCAGCCTTGGTTCGTTAGTGATTTGAC
>NZ_JBWVBR010000023.1:0-61938 GCF_056629255.1 Pseudoalteromonas sp. NFXS53
GCACGGTGATGAGATTGTAAGCAGTGATAAAAAGACGAATTAGCGCAAGGTGAAATGAGCAGCCTTCACAGTAGCGTCTCTTATCACTCTGAAACATACCCCCCTCAGCTTCAGCTAAAATAGCTTATCTCACCTTGCGCAAAGCAAACGTATTCGCTTCGCTCATTGTCGTTAACACTTTGCACTACATTCATCCATGAAGCTGGGTTCCATCGCACATCCATGTGCTCATCTCAATGAACTGCGAAGCTTCGCTTCGGTTTCATTTCGTCCATGTGAAAGTAGAACATCGCCAGCAAAGGTTGCCCCGGGCAATTAAAGAAACCCGTTGCAGCAATGCAGCGGGTTTTTTGCGTTTAGGGTGCTAAATCGTCCTGCACAGTGATGAGGCAATACTCGGTGATAAAAAGACGAATTAGCGCAAGGTGAAGTGAGCAACCTTCACCGTACTTAATCTAGACGCCCTTAACTCCAGCTAAAATGGTTTATCTCACCTTGCGCGAAAAGAATGTCAGCGTTTCACGCTGTGTCATTAACCTTTCGCACGATATTCACCTTGCGCAAAAGAACCGGACTCACTACGTTCGCTGTCGGTAACCTTTTGCACTTTACTTCATTATTTAAAAAATTAATTTATAATTCGTTTTTAATTAGCTTTTCATATCTATCTATTTTCAGGAATTTTAATGAGCGATCTCATCCATTGGTTCGACTTACTCGGTGTCATGGTTTTTGCTATTTCAGGGACACTTATTGCCCATAAAAAGCATTTAGATGGTTTTGGTGTTGTCGTGCTAGCTGCGGTAACAGGTATTGGTGGCGGAACGCTGAGAGATATTATTTTAGATGAGCCGGTTTTTTGGCTGCATGATCCAAGTTATTTCATTGCTATTTTTAGTGCAGTATTGATTAGTATTGTAGTTTTGAACCAGCAAAAGCAAATTCCGAGTAAATTTTTACAGGTGGCAGATGCGTTCGGTTTGGCACTTTTTGCTGTTATGGGCACGCAAAAAGCCATGTCTATAGGTATGCCTGCTACAACGTCAGTGATCATGGGGGTGCTAACTGGGTGTTTTGGTGGGGTGATCCGTGATGTACTCGCTGGTGATATCCCTCTGCTTTTAAAAGGGCAGCTCTATGCTATTACCTGTATTTTGGGCGGGATCGTCTATACTCAATTTATGTCTTTTTCTATAGCGATAGAAGTAAGCATGTTATTTGGCATGTTAACCACCTTAGTTGTTCGATTAATGGCGATGCGTTACAACTGGGTGATACACGTTTTTAAATATTAACTGATAGGGACAAGGATATGTCTTTAGCAAAAATTTTTACCCGTGCACAAGTTGGAGTTAAAGCACCTAAAGTAACGGTGGAAGTTCACCTAAGTAATGGTCTTCCTGCTTTTATCATTGTTGGTCTACCTGAAGCTTCAGTAAAAGAGTCTAAGGAACGAGTTCGCTCTGCACTCGTTAATTCAGGCTTTTTGTTCCCAGACCAACGTATAACAGTAAACTTAGCCCCTGCAGATTTGCCAAAAGAAGGCGGACGATATGACCTTGCAATTGCTGTTGGGATTTTGGTTGCCTCAGGCCAAATACAAAATACAGAGATAAGTAACTTTGAATTTTTTGGGGAGCTAGCATTAAGTGGTGAGCTTTCTGCTATTACTGCTATTTTGCCTTCGGTTATGGCTGCTACTGAAGAGAATCATGTTGCTTATATCCCTAAAGGTAACGATCAACTTGCAAGTCTAGTATCTCAGTCAAATAGAAAAGCTGTCACCAGCTTGCAAGAAATTTGGCTGGATCTGCATGGGCAGCAATCACTCACTTTAAATATTATTTACGACGAAGTTTCTGAACAGTCTTTTGAGCAATTAGATATGAGTGATGTGAAAGGTCAGAAAATAGCAAAGAGGGTATTAGAAATTGCTGCGGCAGGTGGTCATAACCTCCTTTTCTTGGGGCCGCCTGGTACCGGTAAATCTATGTTGGCTCAACGTATTCCAACAATTATGTCTCAAATGACAACGCAGCAAGCACTTGAAACTGCTGCTGTGTACTCTCTAGTAGGGCAGTCGGTCACACATCAAAATTGGTTGAACCGTCCATTCAGATCTCCGCACCATACTTGCTCAGCAGTTGCATTAGTTGGTGGGTCGTCCAACCCTAAGCCTGGAGAAATATCATTGGCGCATAATGGTATTTTGTTTTTAGATGAGCTGCCTGAATTTGATAGAAAGGTTTTAGATTCGCTGAGAACGCCGATGGAGACGGGCCGAGTCACTATTTCTCGTGCTGCTAGGCAGGTCGACTTTCCTGCAAACTTTCAGTTGGTTGCGGCACTTAATCCCAGCCCGACTGGGCATCATAGCGATAAACGGGCAACACCTGATCAAGTGTTAAAATACTTATCAAAAGTATCAGGACCATTTCTAGATAGAATAGACCTGCAAGTTGAATTGCCAAGGTTGACGACTGAAGAACTTCAGTCTAATCAGCCTGAAGAATCGAGCGCTGACATTCGTATGCGGGTAGAAAAAGCCGTTCAGTTTGCTTATCAACGACAAGAAAAAAACAACGCAGAGTTATCAACCAAAGAGCTGCAATTACATTGTTCATTATCAAAAGCAGATGCTATGTTTCTGGGAAAAGCGGCCGAGAAATTGGCTTTGTCACCACGTTCATATCACAAAGTTTTGAAGGTGGCGCGCACTATTGCAGATTTAAACTTGCAGGAGGATATAGATTTAGTCTCTCTAAAAGAGGCGCTAAGTTATCGCGCTTTCGAGCGATTACTTGCTCAGCTAACCGCGTATTAAGTAGATAGCATGTAGCCTTTACCGCGAACCGTAACGATGCGTTTTTGTTCTTTTTCATCGCCTAGCTTCTTACGCAAGCGACCAATGAGCACGTCAACTGTTCGGTCACTTGGGCTCCAGTCTGGTTGGCCGATATCTTCTGAAATTTTTTCTCTAGAAGTCGCCTTGCCTGCATTGGCGATTAAACAAATAAGTACTTTGTGCTCAGCTTCAGTTAATCGTGACTCTTCCGCTGCGCCATTAATCAGAGTGCGATTATCTGGATGAAGTTTGAAATCTGAGTATTCAATAAACTCTTCAGACTCATCGTCATCATTTGCAATCGTTAAACGCTTACACAAAGCACGCATTCTCAATTCAAGCTCGAGTAGGTCAACTGGTTTACAAACATAGTCATCAGCACCTTGTGCTAAGCCTGCGATCCTATCAGCTTGAGAGTCTCTGCTAGATAGCATGATGACACCAATATCTGTCAAGGTATTGAGTTCTTTCGCTAATGCTAAACCGTCAGTGGCAGGTAAAACAATATCGACGATAGCCAGCACAAATCGTTCTTGAGCTTGCGTTGCTTGCTGGACTTTGGCTAATGCAGTTGCACCGGTACTATCAATTTCGATGCTAAATTCTGTTTCAGCAAAATGGCTTATAATGCGTTTTGCTAAAAGTTCATCATCTTCTACTAATAATACTTTGATACTCATAGGTCAGCTATCTATTCAATAATTATGTATATATTAGCACTGTGAAAACATTGCTGAGAAGTGAATAATGACAATTTGTAACAATTGCATAAACATTTATGCAATTGGTTCTGTTAAGGGTGATTAAAATGGTTCACCTTAGAGTGCATACCCTAAGGTGAACATAGTATATGCATACTTATTTATAAATATACTGCCACCACTGTGGTTGATCTTTTAAGTGCATATCAAAATAAGCGAGCATTGTATCCCACCAGTGGAAGCGACGGTCACGGGCAAATACTTGGTGATCAGTGCCTTTATACTCAATCAACTCTACGTCTTTACCAAGCAACTTAAGTGCCGTGTACATGTTGTGGCTTTCACCTGGAGGCACATTGGTGTCAGCGTCACCATGGATAAGTAATAACGGTGAGTTTACTTTGTCAGCATGGAAAACTGGGCTGTGATCAGAATAAAGTTTCGGGTTATTCCATGGGAAGCTGTTTTTCGAAGCTTCGCCAGAGTATAGGTAGCCCCACCAACCTTGACCCCAATAAGAAGTAATGTTTGAGATGCCTGCGTGAGAAATCGATGCACTGAATAAGTCCGTTTTAGTCGCAAGTAGCATGGTCATAAAGCCACCGTAAGATGCACCTAAGTTACCTACTTTGTCTTTATTTACATAAGGGTGTGCAGCTAAGAACTTTTTAGTGCCTTCGATAATATCGTTTGCAGTGTACTCACCCCATGCATTCACGTGCTTAGCAGAGAATTCCTGACCAAAGCCAGTTGCACCAGTTGGTTGTAGCACATACACAACATAACCTTGTGCTGCCCATAGGTTAAACGGATAACGACCCGTAAAGCCACGTGAAACAGGAGAAGTACCACCATAATAGTAAACTAGAGCAGGGTACTGCTTGCTTTCATCTAAGTTATGAGGCGTGTATACACGACCCTTAATCTCAACGCCTTCTTTATTGGTGAAGTTAAACTCAGATAGGGTTGCGATTTCGCTATTTTCATAAGCAAGTGCTTTTGAATCCCACAGCGTTTTAGCGCGGTTTTTAGAAATATCTAAGCGCTTCAATTGCTGAGGGTGAGATGCTTGTGTGCCAGTCACGAGCAAGTCTGGGTTGCGCTCGTCAGAAATACTGAATCTGCCAACGACATCAAAGCCTGTTTTTAGCTTGGTGAATCGAGCTTTGCTTTCATCGTATAAATACAGTTGTTGCGTATCACGCTCAGTCACTTTGATCACGACATCATCATTGCGTAATACTTGCATTGAACCAATAGCAGGGTCGAATGATTTACTTAATGCTTTGGCATTTTTACCTTGACGGTCTAGCTTGTAAAGCTGGCCATCGTAGTTGTTCGCAAGCATATTCTCAGGAATTGCGCGGCCTAAACCATTCGCAAAGTCAGGGCCCGCAACCACATAGATACCATCATCGGCATATTTTGCTGAGCTAAATGTACGGTATTGACCAAGTACAGTCTGCTGGTTGTCTTTTAAATTAACTTCTACAAGCTCAGTTAGCATGTGAGGCGGTTTAGCATAATCGCTAGGATTACGCGTCACCAAGATTGTGCCAGCTTCATTATCAAAATCGGCCAATGAGTGACTCAACTTGCCTTCAGTGATAGGGTTAATAAATCCAGAGTTGATGTCTAACATGAAGACTTGGCTGTTATTACGAGCATAAGACCAGCGATCTTCTAACCCTCTGAAGTGTTTAACTAATGTATGCTTACTTTTATCCGACTTAGACCAAGCAAATACAAGTGTGTTGTTGTCAAAGTACTGGAAGCCATATGCGCCATCTAGTTGTTCAGCGACCACTTTCTCTTCTAAGTCTTTAAGGTTTAAAACCGTAACGGCTTTATTGCGAACAAATACAACCTGTTTGCTATCTGCGCGCCATTTAATTTGATTCGCAGATAAGCCGTCAAAGCGGTAAAGGACTTTACCCTCTTCATCGGTTAACGTTGTTTTATTGATGGCTTTATTACCATGATTACTCTGGTAATGACGCTCAGTAACAACATAGTATTCGCCGTTTGGAGAAATCGATACAGAACTGATTGTTGGTGCATCAAAAAGTTGCTTAGCTGAAAGTGCGCGAGTTTCTTTTGTTGTCAGTGTAATAGCGTCATGTTCTGCTTTAGGTAGGTACTCAAGCGAGACTTTTTTCCAGTCATCAGCTTGTTCTACCACGATCACAACTTGGTGGTCGCCCGTAACCGCATTGATGTCGTATTCTTTATTTCCAGACAAGGTTTCACCATTTAAAAATACATGGGCTTTTTCGATACCATTAAGTTTTAACTTACCTTGCACAAAGCGCTCTGCTGAAAAGTTGAACTTAATCGCTTGCAGGCCTGCAATTGTTAGATCATTCACTTCACCAAGTGGTTGCCAAGTCACTTTTTTACCTAATACCGACAGTGTCTTTGAATCACTTTGTAATTTAGGTAATAAGTTATTAATGATGGTAGCTTGGTAAGGCGTGTTATTTGGCTTGATTGTTGCTGTATCAGCAAGGGGTCCAATAAACTTTACTTTATTTGCGTCTAGCTCTGCAGCGACAAGTTGCGTAGACAGTGCCGAAAATAGTAAAGTGGCGACCGTTGTTAATTTCATTGATGCACCTATTGTAGGGAAAATAATTGCCCCAATATAGCACATCAAATTAAATCTTCAGCAGAGTTGCGATTAAGTCGCGAGAGTCTGCGAAATTAAGGAGTTTAGGTTGTTTCTGTTATTCAGTTACATGTTTTTGGCCATTGCCATTTCATTTCTATGTTCGGTGATGGAGGCGGTGTTACTCAGTATTACACCAAGTCATGTAGCGATATTAAAAAAAGATAAACCGCTACTCGCACAGCGAGTGCAGGGTTTAAAAGACAATATTGATAAGCCATTATCAGCTATCTTGACCTTAAATACGGTTGCGCACACTGCGGGGGCTGCGGGTGTTGGTGCACAAGCGGCTGCAGTATTTGGTGATGCTGCTGTGGGTATTGCGTCTGCTGTGATGACGTTATTGGTATTAGTGCTTTCAGAAATTATTCCTAAAACGTTAGGTGCAACTTATTGGCGTGCACTAACGCCAATTGTGTCACTGGCTTTAACTTGGATGGTTCGAATTCTAAAACCGTTCGTGTGGTTGTCAGATCAGCTCACTAAATTAATTGGCTCCAAACAAGACGAAGCGCATTTTATTCGTCAAGAAATTGAGGCTATGGCTGAAATGGGTAGCGAAGCAGGTGCACTGCAACAAGAAGAAAGTGAGACTATTCGTAGCTTATTGCAGTTTAGGCATGCCAAGCTTGAAAACGTCATGACGCCAAGGACTGTGCTTTTTAAAGTGCATAAAGATATGACCGTGAATGAGTATTTGTCTGAGCATGGCTCGGTATCTTTCTCTCGTATTTTGGTTTATTCAGAAAATACCGATGACATTATTGGCTTCGTGCATAAGAACGACATTATGTTGGCCTTCCATCGCTTAGGGGAAGATTACAAAATCGGTAAGTTAGTAAAGCCTATTTATACTGTGCCTGAGACGCTAGGTGCGCCAGTGCTGTTCCAAGCCTTACTAGAGAAGCGTATCCATATTGCGCTGATTATCGATGAGTATGGTGATGTGCAAGGTATCGTCACTCTTGAAGATATGATCGAGTCATTAATGGGCATGGATATTGTTGATGAGCGTGAGCAATCGACCAACATGCAGCAAGCCGCAAAACAAAAATGGCGTGATCGTGTCGACGGCCACTCTCATTTAATAGAAGCTGATACAGAAGAAGAACAGCCTAAGAATTAAAGTTTGTCATCCTAAGCCAAGAGTGGATCCAGCGAATAAGCTCATTCTTGGCTTTCGGGCGACTGATCAAAAAACCTTGCATCAATAAATCATGCTTGTATCGTTCTAGATACTGTAATTCCTCTATTCTTTCTACCCCTTCAGCAACAACTTTAAAGCCTTCTTTGATTGCTAAATCGACCAAGCTTTTGGTGATAACTTGTGAAAAGTAATCAGAATCAATGTGGGTGATCAAAGAGCGGTCTATTTTGATCTCTGTAAATGGTAGAGACTTCAGTTGGTTAATATTCGTAAAGCCGGTGCCAAAGTCATCGAGAGAAATTTCAAACCCTTTCATTCTTAAGCGATTTAGCGTTTCAAGCTGATTGGCACTTGATAGTGGTTTTTGTTCGGTGATCTCTAAAATGATATCACTTGGCTGAAGGTGATTTAACTCAAGTAATAAAGACAGCTTTGCCGGGCAATTCATATCTTCTAATTGGATTGGAGATAAGTTGAATGCCAATTTACATGGGTGAGGCAGCTCTTCTTTCAACGCTTCATATTCAGCCGTGGCTTTTTCAAATAACTGAAATGTTACTAAGTTTATTAAATCTAAATCTTCGGCAACATCAATAAATCTTGCTGGCAAAACAGTAAAACCGTGCTGCTCAGAGACAATACGAGCCAGCACTTCGAGGCTTTCAATCTGTTGGGTTGCACGATTTACCTTAGGTTGATAGAAAGGGGTGATCTCACTATTGCTCAATGCATGTAATAGCTCAGCTTCACTGATGAGTTGGCCATCTTCTGTCTGAGGCCGAGGGAGGGTGCTGAGCTTTTTAAGCAGTCTTTCTACTTCAACGAGTTGTATCGGCTTGGCAATATTACCCAAGAGCAATGCGTGATTCTGTCTAGCTAGGTTTGACGCGAGGTCAATAATGCGGCGGTCCATTTCTGAGATAATAATCACGCCGCCTTGATAGCTTTTCTGACCGAGTTGCCTTATCAGTTCCATGCCATCCATTTCAGGCATGTTTAAATCTGTAAAAATGGCATCAAAGGCTTTTGGTTGTTGCTCTACTAGTGACAATGCGGCTTGTGCTGACTCACAACAAGTCACGTGCTCAACGCCGAGCTCGGCCAAAATTGCCTGCATGACCATGAGTATGGCCTGTGAATCATCAACAACCAAAATACGCTGTGTTTTAAAGCTCATAAATCACTCCCTGAAATTGGTTAGGATATTTAAGTTTAGAACAGCGAAATAGAAATGACCAAATCGAGATCAAAAAATGATGGTTTGTCACTGTTAGAGTTTGTTGGGATAATAGAAAAAAACTTTAGTTTTAACGTCATGACTCGGATCGAACTTAACGTGGCTGGACAGCCAATTTCTCTGATTTTTAATCAACAACAAATAATTCAAGTTTTTCATCAACAACAAGCCTTAGTACTTGAATCGGAATCTGAGCATCTACAAAGTTGTCAGATAAACGAACAAGCAGTGAATTTTAATACCTCACAGCTTGCAGAAGGGCTGCTAGGGGTTGCTGTGAATGCGCAACCGCTACAGTGGCTCGAAGTGCCTCACCAACAAGCTGAAAGTAAGCGAGGCTGGTTGGGTTTAGCGATGCTTAGCTTTAAAATTTTCAAGAGTGCTAAGGTCGTAAAGGCTGCACTTGCGGGTGCCTCAGTTGCTGGCTATGCATGGCTATTCTCGTTGGAATTTGCCCTGATGATAATTGCTTGCTTGGTGGTACATGAATATGGTCATGTGCGTGCGATGAAGTACTTTGGTATCAAGACGAAGGGGATCTATTTAATTCCTTTCGTAGGTGGCTTAGCGGTTAGTGATGAAAAAATTACAACCCGTTGGCAAGATGTGGTGATCTCTTTAATGGGGCCTGCATTTGGCTTAATTACCTCAGTGTTGGGGGTGGTGCTGTATTACGTAACAGATATGGAGATTTTTGCCGGTGTCGCCGTGCTTAGTGCACTACTTAACTTATTTAACTTGTTACCTATTCTACCTCTGGATGGCGGTCACGTACTAAAAAGTATCAGTTTCTCTATGCGTTCTTGGGTGGGTCTCCTAGCCTGTTTTGGTGGGGTGTTACTGGGGCTTTATATCAGTTGGACATTTGGTTTGATGCTACTGGTGTTTTTTATCTTTATAGGCAGTTTAGAGATAGTGTTTGAGTGGCGTGAGCGTCATATTTCTCATCTGTTACCCCTTGATAGATATGGTCAGATTGTCTCAGCGCTGATGTATGTGGTTGTCGCTGTGGGGCACATTGCAGTGATGATGCACTTTGCTGGTTCAGACAATGTGATTTTAAGCTTACCAATGAAGATCTTATCGAATTAAGTATGTATGTCGCCGTTGATGATTGTAACGGCGACATATTTTCAGTCATTCGCAATATTTAAGCGAAAGTGAGTATTGCTGCAATGATAATGCCACTCACTGCTAACTGGATCAGACAAAAGCCCATAATATCTTTGGCCTTTAAGCCAGCGATTGCTAGTACTGGCAATGCCCAAAATGGCTGAATGAGGTTTGTCCAAGCGTCACCCCAAGCAACAGCCATTGCTACACGGTTTATTTCTGCGCCAAGCTCTATCGCCGCTGGTAAAACAATCGGGGCTTGCACAGCCCATTGACCGCCACCTGAAGGGACAAAAATATTCACTAAGCCGGCACTAATAAAGCTCCAAAATGGCAATGTGTCAGCGCTACTCATTGAGACAAAGACATTGGAAATTTGTTGAGCGAGACCTGAGTCTTTCATGATTGCCATGATCCCAGCATAAAACGGAAATTGAATAATAATACCGGCACCGCCGCTCACTGCTTCTTGCAAGCTTTTAAGTAGATTTGCAGGCGTTTGATGAAGCAAAATAGCCAAAAATAAGAATAGGCCGATCACACTATTTAGATTGAGCCCACCACCGAGCGCAATAAAGTAATAGCCCATATAACCACAGCCCAAGGTGCCAATGAGTATGCCGAGTAACTTACTGTGTTCTAGTTTTTCAGCTGGGGTATCGATACTAACAACCGCAGCCCTTTTTTCTTCAAGCTTTTCTTTATCAACAATGATTTGTTGGTCTTTAGGCGGAAGTAGCAAGGCATTTAGAAGAGGAAGCACAACCAGTAATACGGCCATTAAAATTAAATTAAAATGCGAAAACAGGGTATCTTGCGTTGTAATAATCCCAATACTGTCGCTAGAAAAATGGCCTTCTGTTGCAATGGTTAAGGGCACTGAACCCGATAACCCACCATGCCACACAATAAAACCAGAATAGGCACTGGCGACTAATACGCGGTAATCGACTTGTACATGGCGAGCGAGCGCTTTGGCAAATAATGCCCCAACAACCAATCCAAAGCCCCAGTTTATCCAACTGGCAAGCATAGATACTAAGGTCACCATGACAATTGCTGTAGAACCTGAATTTGCTCTTTGCGCGAGTTTATCAAGCAGCGACTTACAAACAGGCGTACTAGCTAGCATAAAACCTGCTACGAGTACCATTAACATCTGCATCGCAAAGGTCAGCAACGCCCAAAAGCCTTGGCCCCAAGACGTCACAGCTTGCTCAAATGAAAAAGGGGTCAAGGTAATGCTCAGTGATAAAACAACCAGTGTTAATAAAAGTACGATAACGTAGGGGTCGGGTAAATAACGTTCGACCAATTTAGTAACGGGCTGAGAGAGTTTAAAAAGCATGATGAAATCCTGTTATTATTCTTTTAGCTATCAAGAAATTAATCTTGTGCTTTGTTATCTTTTAAGCATAACTAAATATCGAATGGACTGCCTTACTATTTATATCTAAAATTCAGTATGTTAAATGACGCCCAATAAAGTGAGTAAAAAAACTAATAAATGGCTTATTAAACCACTTTTATAACTTTAAAATAGAATGTGATTTATTTAACTGTTTGAATTATATGAACTAATATTTTTGGCACGATTACTGTTTAGTTAATAACAGAAATCTTAAATAAGAGAGGTTACCATGGCAGAACAAGGTTCAGGCGGTAATGTAATCGCCGCAATTTGTAATATATTTTTTCCTGGTTTAGGCCAGCTGGTACAAGGTCGTATTATTCCAGCACTTATTTTTGCAATCATCGTGTTTGGCGGTTATGCGCTTTGGTTCTTAGTACTTCCAGCGATCATTGCAGCGGTTGCACACTTATGGGCAATCATAGATGCAGCGAAATATACTAGCTATCGTTCACGGTACGAGCGTTAGCAACCACATACTTAAAGTAAAGACGCTGAGCAGTGTTGAGAGCACAACACTGCTGGCAGCAACATCTTGTTTTACGGTTAATTGCCTTGCGACCAAATAGGCATTCACGCCCAGTGGCGATGCTGCCATCAGCGTGACAACGGCAACATGTGCTTCTGGTAGGTTAAACACCCAAGTGGCAAAAGAAAAGACAGCGGCGGGTAGCAGACCGAGCTTAATAACGCTGATTATTAATGCGCCTTTCCAAGCTTCTTTCATCGAATATTGATTTAAACTTGCACCTAACACAAATAACGCCCCAGCAATTGCTGGCTCGCTCAGTAAATCTAGCCCATTGATGAGTGTTGTAGGCAGTGGAACTGACATGGCATTTGCCACAATACCTAAGCTTATACTCAGTACGACAGGATTGAGCAGTAAAGGCTTTAATAACTCACCCAAGCTCCCTTTCACATTACTACTTAAAGCAAAGGTCAATGCAAATAAGAGTGCACTATGAAAAGTGATCACCATAAACACTAATGCGCCATAATGCTCACCAAGTGCCATGATTATGATGGGCAAGCCAACTAATACCGTATTTGAATAACACCCAGAAAGCGAAAGAACCGCAGATTCAGCCAGTGATAGCTTACCAAGCGCTTTAAAAGCAATGCATACTGCAAAATACACAAGCACCACAGGCAGATAAAAGCTGAGTAGTAGATTGAGTGACAATGCCTGTTGTAAATCGGCTTTGTACATACTAAGAAAAAGAAAAACTGGAATGGCTAAATTGAAAATAAAGGTGCGCAGCCCTTCAAAATGGGTAGAGGATAAAAATTGTATTTTGGCACAAATAAACCCAGCGGTGACCACGAAGATCAGCGGGAACAGAATATCAATTGGGTTCATATCTACTCGAAATGGTGTCGGAGTGTGAATTATCCTGTTTACGCTATGAAAGCTCAAGTCGCTGGGCAGTTTATGCCATGCAAAGTATAATATTCTTGGTTTATAAGTTTATTAATTTTGAGAGACAGTCGTATGGAGTATCAATTTATTCGTGACCCAATCAGTGGTTTCAGGGTCAAGATCAGTGACGAGCAAGCTTTGATTGGTCGCTGGTTTAACGAAGAGCTGGCTCACAATGAAGTTAAAGACTTACTTGCGCAATGTCGTATTATTAAGTCATTAAACACGCCTTTGATCAGACTGGGCAAAGAAGTTCGCTTTAAGTTGTGTGAGCAAGAGGCATTATTTGAAGCGCATAGTTTGTTTCATAACAGTGATGACTTAGCGCAATATCAAGATGATGCACTTGAGCTAGACGAGCACGGTCTAATGGCGGTGTGTGGTTTTGAAGATTTTGTTGAATTGTTAGAAGCTTGGAGCGACTTTATTGGAAGAGGCCGCTAGGGCTTCTTCCAAATTCAGCTTTACATCACAGCCTGTTCTGGTGGAGCACCGTAGATTTGTTCGGCTCTGTTAAATAGCACCCAAGACGTCAATATATACTTATCGTTAGAAACTGGAATACAGCCTCGGTGTGTATGGGTAAAATAAGCCGGTGCGACAACCATAGCGCCTTTTTTAGGGGCTATTTTTTTATTCTGGTAGTGAAACTCAGTTTCTCCACCTTCTTCAACATCATTCAAATAAAACATAAATAACAGCACGCGATGAAGTGCTTCATTATGACCGACTTGCGGGTAAACCTCACTGTGCCAATACGGATAACCGCCTTTTCCTGCTTGATATTTTTGCGCTTGAATATTGCCTAAACGAAACAGCTGCTGCGTAAGCACATGAATTTGTGGTTTACCAACCTCTTCGAAATTATCGACAGTTAAGTCAACAGGTTGCCCTGTTTTTGGGTGGTACACCTTTAAACCAAATGCACCGATCATCATAAAGAAGTGTTCTTCAATATACTTGAACACATGCTGTGCGGTGACTTGTTGAATGTGTTGTAAAGTCTGTGCGTACTCAGGGTGCGCATTTAAATACAGATCGTGACTAATTTTTTTGCTTAGATCGACACCACCAGACGTGACCCCTTGCTTTAGGTGAGGGCTTTGGTCAAACTGCTGCACAAATGAATCGCAAAAGTCAGTTGAGAGTGCGTTGTCGTAAACGCGAATAAAATCTGTCATCTGAGTACCTACAGGATATTAGAATTATTATGTTGTCAGAAAAACTCATGCCGCGTTTTAGTGAAACCGACGTGCTCGGACACATCAACAATACCGCACTACCGGTTTGGTTTGAAGCCGCGCGTGTGCCTATTTTTAAGATTTTTACCCCAGACTTAGATCCAAAACAATGGAAATTGATTGTTGCCAAGGTCGAAGTGACTTTTAAAGGCGAGTTGTTTTATGGTCAAGAAGTCGAAGTTAAAACTGCCATTGAGCGCATAGGGTCAAGCTCATTTGTGATTTTACAGCAAGCCTGGCAGCACGGAGCGTGCTGCGCAGAGGGCAAAACCGTGATGGTACGTTATGATTTTGAGAATAAAAGCTCACAACCATTAAGTGAAGAAGAAAAACAGCAGCTTACTGCTTTTCTTCTGTAGGCATTGAAGTCGAAGATTTAAATTGGTGGCCAATGGCCACCGAAATACAAGGTTTGACTTCGTATTTATAGGTACGCTCTTGCTCAGACAGTTGCGTGATCTCTAAAATCTCATAATCATTTAGCTCTACCATGCGGCTCCCCTCAGTGACCTGACAGCGAGAATAGCTATCTGCTTCTAGCTCGTAGATAAAATAAGCCAGAATGGTTTTGATTTTATTATCGTATGCTTCGGCACGTTCAGAGAGTGAAATGGTTGCCGCGTCACCTTCTCCGATATTCAAAGATAAAATTGGACTTTGATCTTTTTGCGCTTGAGCAATGGCTTGATCGACTTGTTCCGTATGCGCTTCTTCTGGTTTAGCTGGTTCAGACAGTTCTTTGTCAACCTCTTCAGTTACGTTATTACTTACTGTGGTATTGCTAAAACTTTCGATCACATTAGTGAACATGGTACTCATGCCACCAAACATACCCGACGTAAATGTGAACATAAGTACAAAAACAAAGAGCATGACGCACAGTGTCATACGTACAAAGCTGGTAATAATTGGAAAGCGGTATTCAGGTGGGTGCCACATGGTGTGTAAACCAAAAGGGCGCATGAGTAATAAAAGCAAGACATAGAAGGGCTGTAACAGTGGCACTAATAGTAAAATACTGAGTGTGCTGATGAAGAACCAAGACGGTAAAGACAGCATTAAACTGAGGTTATGGGTATACGGGAAGTGGTCAGCACTGACTCCCGTAATATCATTGATTGCGCCGGCCGCATAAGCTAACGCATAGTTGGCGATAAACGCATAAAAAATCAATATTACGGCTTTACCGGGTAAACTGTCCCAGAACTTCATTAATTTTGGCCACAGCTCACTTAAAAGCGCGATGATTATGATCGCAACCATTAAAAACGTAGAGGGCGAAAACAAGTCATTTAAAAACTGTTCGTTTTCAGAGACACCAGTTACAGGCTCAGACTCGCTGTTTAATAATAGAAAAAACAACACAATGGCCGTGAAATATAAGCGTTGAGAAAACGTCAGTGATCGCCAGAACGTGAGCCACCGCGTTTTTAAGCTATAGTAAAAACCTGATAGGTGCTTGGGAGAAGGGAGCTTTTCCATGAGTTGGTCCATTTTCTTATTGTTGTTCATTGTTAGCACCTCTTTATTCTTAACTAATATAGCGCTTTAGCTTGGCTAGACAAATGAAGTTTTATGCCAGGTGAAATACAAGGCTTCACTTCAAAGTGATAGGCTTTTTCTTTACCTTCTACCGGCCAGATCTCTAAAATATCGTAATCATTGAGCTCTACAACACGCCTTCCTGGTGTGACCTGACAGCGAGAGTAGCTATCGGCTTCTAGTTCATAAATAAAGTAAGCAAGAATTTGCTTTATACGGTTGTCGTAGCTGTTAACGCGTTCTTTGTAGAGTGTTAGCTCTCTATCAACCTCATCAGAGTCTGTATTAAGTGTTGCTTTACTTTTTTCAGGATTTGACATGGATGAGTTTTCGATAGCTGAAGGCTGCTCTTGGTCAAAATTGCTTATGCCATAGGTTACTTTTACCGGCGTAAAATTACTGACTAGAGTGCTGAAAATGGTATTCATACTGCCAGCAACACCAGAAGACATAGTTATAAAGAAAAAAAGGGCTGCGAGAAGTGTACATAAAAACATACGAACAACACTCGTTATGATAGGGAACCTATATTCTGGTGAATGCCAGCGAGTGTGTAGCCCAAAGGGTCTCATTAACAATAAAAAGGCCATATAAATAGGTTGTAATAATGGTATCAGAACAAGCACCATGAAGGTGCTGAGCATAAACCAAGTAGGTATTGATAGGATTAAGCTTAAATTATGGGTATATGGGAAGTGTTCAGCACTGACACCCGTAATATCATTAATGGTGCCTGAGGCATAAGCCAGCGCATAGTTAGCTAAAAAAGCATAAAAAATAAAAGTAACGCTTTTACCGACAGTACTCTCCCAAAATTTTACAATTCTTGGCCAAAGCTCGCATATTAATCCAACAAGAATAGCCAGCGTAAGCAAGTAAGTACTCGCGCTGAATGAATCGGCCCAAACTATATTTTCACTATTTTTATGTGCGTCATGGTCTCCAAAAAGCGCTGAAATAAAATCAGGCATCTCAGGAGAAAAAATGAGAAAAGCAATTAGATAAAATCTCTGTGGGAGTGTCAAAGACTGCCAAAAATTCACAAATTTACTGGCTAAATTTTTTATCGTTATAGAGGCGCTTTTAATATTTGCTAGAACTTGCATGAATACGTCCGTTATTCGTTTTATTATTTTTATTCTGGCTTTTCAATCTTTCAAAGATAAGAAAAAGGCTTGCCCCTATTATGAAGGCAAGCCTTAAAAAATTAAATAAAATTTAACACTATGCTAATTAGTGCTGAGACTCCTAAAGCAAAGGCTTTAAATATCTACCTGTATGTGATGCATCACACTCAGCTACTGCTTCAGGTGTGCCAGAGATAAGAATTTGACCACCGCCGGCACCGCCTTCAGGACCTAAGTCGACGATCCAATCAGCTGTTTTTATCACATCGAGATTGTGTTCAATCACTACTATAGTGTTGCCATGGTCGCGCAAGCGATGCAGTACAGCCAGTAATTGTTGAATATCGTGGAAGTGTAAGCCTGTGGTCGGCTCATCCAAAATATATAGAGTTTTACCAGTATCGCGCTTAGATAATTCTCTAGCGAGTTTCACACGCTGCGCTTCACCACCAGAAAGCGTAGTAGCTGCTTGCCCTAAACGAATATAGGTTAAGCCTACATCCATTAATGTTTGCAGCTTACGGCTGATCGCTGGAATTTTATCGAAGAACTCACGGGCATCTTCAACTGTCATCTCTAGCACTTCATGGATGTTTTTGCCTTTATAAAGTACTTCTAAGGTTTCACGGTTATAACGTTTACCTGCACACACATCACATGGTACATAAACGTCTGGTAAGAAGTGCATTTCTACTTTGATAACACCATCGCCCTGACATGCTTCACAGCGACCACCTTTTACGTTAAAGCTAAAACGGCCGACTTTATAGCCACGAGAGCGCGCTTCTTGTGTACCCGCAAACAGTTCACGAATAGCCGTAAAGATACCTGTATAGGTTGCAGGGTTTGAACGCGGTGTACGGCCAATCGGGCTTTGGTCAATGTCGATCACTTTATCGAAATGCTCAAGGCCTTGAATGTCTTTGTGAGGGGCAGGCTCTGCTGTTGTCGCTCCATTCAGTGCTGTGTGAGCCAGCTTAAATAGCGTGTCATTAATAAGGGTTGATTTACCCGAGCCCGACACACCTGTGATACAGGTCATTAAGCCAAATGGAATACGCAGGTCGACATTTTTTAAGTTATTGCCTGTGGCGCCAAAGAGTTCTAGCCACTTATCTTCTGGCTGGTGGCGTTGCTCAGGTACTAGAATGGCTTTTGCGCCACTTAAGTACTGGCCTGTTAAAGACTCAGGTGAATTAAGAATATCGTCACGTGAACCTTGTGCAACAACATGACCGCCATGTACACCCGCACCTGGGCCGATATCGATAATATGATCCGCCGCGCGAATGGCATCTTCGTCGTGCTCAACCACAATTACGGTATTACCTAGATCACGTAGATGAGTTAACGTGCTAAGCAAACGGTCATTATCGCGTTGATGAAGACCAATTGATGGTTCGTCTAGCACATACATAACACCAACGAGGCCTGCACCAATTTGACTGGCAAGACGAATACGCTGCGCTTCACCGCCTGAAAGGGTATCGGCACTACGCTCTAGAGATAAATAATTCAAACCAACATTGATTAAGAAAGATAAACGGTCGCGGATCTCTTTTAATATTTTTTCAGCGATTTGTGCGCGTTGCCCTGTGAGTTCTAACTTATCGAAGAAGGTCATTGCGTCGCCGATGCTCATTAATGTCACATCTGGCAGCGTTGTTTTGCCAATAAACACATGGCGGGCTTCTTCACGTAAACGAGAGCCATTACAGCTAGGACAGGCTTGATTGGTTTGATATTTGGCAAGCTCTTCGCGCACAGAGGTTGATTCTGTCTCACGATAACGGCGACTCATATTATTCAGCACGCCTTCGAATTCGTGATTTCGGGTGATCACATCACCGCGGTCATTGCGATAGTTAAAGGCAATCTTAGTCTTACCTGAGCCTTCTAGCACAACTTTTTGCGCATCTTTAGATAACTTCTCAAAAGGGGCTTCTAAATCAAATTCATAATGCTCAGCCACAGATTGCAGCATTTGGAAGTAATAGAAACTGCGTTTATCCCAGCCTTTAATCGCACCGCCACTTAAACTAAGTTCAGGATTTTGTACAACGCGACTTGGGTCAAAATATTGTCTTACACCTAAGCCATCACAGCTTTGACAAGCGCCTGCTGGGTTATTGAACGAGAATAAACGCGGCTCTAGCTCAGTCATGGCATAGCCACAAGTCGGGCAGGCAAAATTAGCAGAGAAGGTAAGCTCTG
This sequence comes from Pseudoalteromonas sp. NFXS53, assembly GCF_056629255.1. Classification (NCBI taxonomy): domain Bacteria; kingdom Pseudomonadati; phylum Pseudomonadota; class Gammaproteobacteria; order Alteromonadales; family Pseudoalteromonadaceae; genus Pseudoalteromonas; species Pseudoalteromonas sp. NFXS53. The sequence continues at coordinate 18,670 of NZ_JBWVBR010000023.1, forward strand.
CTTGTTCTGCATCGTCCATATTCGCAACAACGGCCACACCACCCGATAATTCTAAGGCGGTTTCGAAGGACTCTGCCAAACGTTGTTGCAAGCCATCTTTTACTTTAAAACGGTCAACAACCACTTCAATAGTGTGTTTTTTATGTAATTCTAAGGTTGGAGGATCGCTTAAATCACACACTTCACCATCAACACGGGCGCGAATGTAGCCTTGAGCACTCAATTGCTCGAATAGTTTGACGTGTTCACCCTTACGATTTTTTACCACAGGCGCTAACAGCATCAATTTGCTACCTTCGGGTTGCTCTAAAACAGTATCGACCATTTGGCTGATAGTCTGTGCTGCAAGCGGTAAATCATGAGTCGGACAGCGAGGTTCACCCACACGTGCGAAAAGTAAGCGTAGGTAATCGTAAATCTCGGTAATAGTACCCACAGTGGAGCGAGGGTTGTGAGATGTCGATTTTTGCTCAATAGAAATCGCAGGTGAAAGACCTTCAATATGGTCTACATCGGGTTTTTCCATCAAAGATAAAAATTGGCGCGCATAAGCTGAAAGCGACTCGACATAACGACGTTGGCCTTCTGCATATAAAGTATCAAACGCGAGAGAGGATTTACCGGAACCAGATAACCCCGTGATAACAATCAACTTATCACGTGGAATAGTCAGTGAAATATTCTTCAGGTTATGGGTGCGGGCGCCTCTTACTTCTATATTATCCATGATGCTCCAGTAACTGCTTGAGGGTGTAATCAAACTTCGCCACAGTATCGCACATTTTTGTGAAAATTATCGCTTCTTTGTAAAAGCATCTACACTGAGTAGGTGGTAAAAATGTGGCTAATAAATTTTGAAAAGACTATACGTACTCCTTCTCTTTTTGGTTTTCAGTCTCAATGTGCAGGCGCTTACGGGTCCGCGCATTAACCCTGATTGTAATTTAGTGGTGCGTTTTGAAAATTTTGCCCGTTATAACAACCAAACTGATACTTTGAGCTGGCATGGTCTAGATGTTGATTTTGCCAAAGCGCTTTTAGAAGAAGCAGACTGTAGCTATAAATTTGTAAGTTTACCTTGGGGCCGTTCAATCAAAATGCTTGAGTCGGGTGAGATAGCTATGATGCTCAGTATGTCACCAACCAAACAGCGTGAGCGGTTTGCTTATTTTATTGGCCCACAGCGCAACGAAACCATTGTGTTTGTAACTCATAAGTCTCGACCTTATAAGCTTAAGAGCTATCAAGACCTCTTAACTCTTCCCGCACCTATCGCAATTCATCGAGATGCGGTCTATGGGGCTGAAGTAGACTCATTATTAAAAAACACGCCAAATGTCGAAGAGCGTTTTACAGTGATCACAAATAATAAGTTGCGAGTTAGTATGCTCAAGCATGGCCGCATTTCAGGCTTTTTTGCTGAAAAATATAATATGCTCTATCAATCTGAAAATAACCCAGACTACATGCAAGTCGAAATAAACCCTTTCGTTATTAATCGAGAGCCGGTTTACATTGCACTGAGCAAGCAGAGTGTCTCTCCAAAAATAAAAGCGCGTTTGGAGCGGGCTTTAGAAGCGCTAAAGCAAACTGGCAAGATCAGTGAGATCCTAAAAAAATACAAATTAGATTAAGTTTTTTGCAACGGCTATTTTTTTGTTAAACTGTCGCGCGCATTTGCGAGCCAGTAATAACGAGAACTATGTCTAACCAATCATTAAACGCCTTAGAAAAACGCGCTGCTTTTTCGCTAGCCAGTGTATTCGCATTCAGAATGCTCGGTTTATTTATGCTGATGCCTGTACTGGCCATTTATGGTCAGTCACTTGAGCATGTCTCGCCAATGTGGATCGGTTTAGCAATCGGCGCATATGGTTTAACTCAAGCTTTACTACAGATCCCTATGGGCTGGTTATCAGATAAAGTGGGAAGAAAGCCGGTCATTATTGGTGGCTTAGTCGTGTTTGCTATTGGCTCCGTGATTGCCGCGGTCGCAGATTCAATTTACTGGGTAACGGTTGGCCGAGCTTTACAAGGTATGGGCGCCATTGCCAGTGCTTTGTTGGCTTTAGCTGCTGATTTAAGTCGAGATGAACAACGCCCTAAAGTGATGGCCGTGATAGGTATGTGTATCGGTCTAAGTTTTGCGGTTGCTATGCTACTTGGGCCAATGGTGGCGGCATCATTTGGTATTTCGGGGGTATTCTGGTTAACGGCAGGGTTAGCTATTTTAGGGATTATTATTGTAACTTTAGTTGTCCCGAACGCATTAAATCGCGCCCCAAAAGGCGATACAGTCGCCTCTGTTGCTGATATAAAACGACTGGCAAAGCATCCGCAGTTACTTCGCTTAGATCTTGGTGTGATGTTACTTCACCTCACACTCACAACCTTATTTGTGGTTTTGCCAGGTCAGTTAATCATTGGCGGTTTAGCGGCTGAGAGCCATTGGCAGCTTTATATTCCCGTTTTATTGGCTGCATTTATTTTAATGGCGCCTTTAATGATCATTGCCATCAAAAAACAAAAAGAAAAACAGGTCTTTTTACTTTCTATTTTCGTGCTAATTTTTAGTGCGTTAGGTCTTATTTTATTGCCAACGTCAATCATGGGTATTGCCTTGTGCATGTTGTTATACTTTATTGCTTTTAACTTTCTTGAAGCGACAATGCCGGCCTTGGTATCGCGCATAGCGCCGGCAAATCAGAAGGGCTCTGCTATGGGCGTTTTCTCATCGGGGCAATTCTTCGGTGCGTTTTTAGGTGGTATTTTAGGGGGTTATCTAGCACAAATTGGTGAAGCGAATACAGTGTTTGCGGCTGCAGCAGGAGTTGGGGTAATATGGCTATTTATTGCATGGCAAATGCAGATCCCTCCTAAGAGTAAAGTGATCAGTTTAATGGCTGATTTATCCGACCCATATAGAGCCGAGCAATTAGCTGAGCAATTGGTGGCGCTACCGGGAGTGATCGAAGCGACTATGGTGAACGACGAGAATCGTAGTTACCTAAAAGTAAATGATAAAGAATTTGATATAAACCAAGCAAAGCAAATACTTGGCTTGAATTAGTGTGAGGAGAGTGCGTCATGGCACGCGGTGTAAACAAAGTAATTTTGGTTGGTAACTTAGGCCAAGACCCAGAAGTTCGTTACATGCCAAATGGTAACGGTGTAGCAAACATCAGTATTGCTACAACAGATAGCTGGAAAGATAAAAACACAGGGCAAATGCAAGAGCGTACTGAATGGCACCGTGTTGTGTTGTTCGGTAAATTAGCTGAAGTTGCAGGTGAATACTTACGTAAGGGCTCACAAGTTTATATCGAAGGTCGTTTACAGACACGTAAATGGACAGACCAAAGCGGACAAGAAAAGTATACAACAGAAATCGTTGTAGACATGGGCGGTCAGATGCAAATGCTAGGTGGTCGTGGCGAACAGCAAGGCGGTGGCCAGTATCAAGGTCAGCAGTCTGGTGGTTTTAATAATCAACAGTCTCAATATAACCAAGCGCCACAGCAACAGCAGGCACCACAACAGCAAGGTGGTTTCGCACCGCAACAGCAGTCGGGCCAACAGCAGGGTGGTTTTGCACCTCAGCAGCAATCGGGCCAACAGCAGGGCGGTTTTGCACCGCAGCAGCAATCAGGCCAACAGCAAGGCGGGTTTGCACCTAAACCACAATCAGCACCACAAGGCGGTGCATCAAACCCGATGGAACCACCAATCGACTTTGATGACGATATTCCGTTCTAATTTCTGAACAGTTAACTAATTAGCGTATGCCGATTAGAATTATGAATTCAATAAAACCCTGCACATGCAGGGTTTTATTTTTTCAAAACAGTGAGTTCTGTGTTTTATAACTCAAACACTAGACTTTCAGTACCCTAAACTTGAGTTTTTAAGACTTGTGAACAACACTTAGTCAATGTTGATTGAGGTGTTGTATGGTGATGAAGCCGCTATTTAAACGCGTAACAGACACATTATCTAAGTGGTATTTAGCGATTGCCTCGATATTACTTGTATGCTTTCTTAATGCTCTGCTCATTCATTTATTCCACCTACAGATCCATCAAAGAGGCATGCAGTTTGTTCAGCAAGTTAGTTTACTGTCTAAAGCAGAGCGAACAGATGACAAACTCGATATATTGGCGAGACAATTTAACTTGCAGTTTGTCTCATTCGGCACAAAACCAAGTTCAAATATAAACAACCTAGACACCTTCGAGTTTGCGGGCTCAACAATTTATGTTCAACACCCAAAAGTATTGCAGGAGTATGCAAGCGCTTTATTGATGTTTAACTTATTGTTTATAGGATTTATTGTGTTTAGCTATCGCTGGTGGTTGATATACAGAGTGCGGCCTAAACCATTTCTTCGCCAACCACATAAATCTTTACCTATCGAAAGAGAAAATGTGCTGCCTTCAATCCAGCAACCAAGAAGTACAGACGAGAACTTGTTTAGTATTTTTGCGTTGATCAAATGGAGCTATCATTTAGAAGAAGGTATCGACGCACAGCAGCATTTCGCGATTCAATTCCACAAGCACTTTTCTAAATATGCCAAATGCTCAGTTAAATACTTAAACTCAGGTGCTTTGGCGGTCACTATCGAGCAAGTTGCTTGGGGGGATGTCTCAGCTGTCAGTAAAAAAATGCACGAAGTGGTGTATCAGATCCTGTTTGCCATTCGCGGCGACCTGTCACGCAAAGTGGTTAAATTAGGCGCTTGTTATTATCAGTCAAAATGTGATCAAACTCAGGTGTATCAGCTTGCACGTTCTGCATTGAGTGTCGCAACTAACAACGTATGGCAGCATATTCACCTTACGCCTCTCAATAAAACGCACGAAATATCAATGAAAAACTCAGAATCAGACTTCATTAAGTATATTGAGAACGGCCAGTTTATTCTCTTCTTCCAGCCCTTATTTTGTTTTGCGACTCAAGAGATTACTCAGAGTGAAGCATTATTGAGAGTGAGACATGAAAAGCTCGGTTTAATTGCGGCTAAGCAATTTGTTCCCCAGTTACATAGCAAAGAAAGCTTGTGGACATTAGACACCTTTATTGTTGAGCACACTTTTAAGGTATTGAGTAAAGATAAAAGCCATTTGTTGGCAAGTGTGAACATTCATACTATTAATTGGTGCGATCCTAAGTTTGCTAATTGGCTTTTGGAAAAGCTAGCACACAGCCAGTTGGCAAAACGGGTGTTATTTGAAATGACATTAGATGATTTTTGTCAGCAACGTGTATTACTTGAAGACATAGTGTTCAGACTAGAAACAGTTGGTACGGGGTTAGTACTTGATCAAGTATCAGAGTCTTTTAATGTGAAGGACTTAAAGCAAGTGCAATGTATAAAAGCCTTAAAGCTATCTTTTGATCTTGTTCATAACATAGATGAATCACATGCCCAGCAAAAAATTGTACGTCATATCGTTAGACAGGGTAAACAACTTGGCTTACCTGTTTATGCAGTGGGGGTTGAAACGCAAACAGAACTTCAGTGTCTTCAGCGTTTAGGTGTAAAAGGGGCTCAAGGGTATTATTTTTCGGAGCCACTTCAGCAGTTAGAGCTGGCGGGTTATTAAGCCGCGATATCTCAAACCATCAAGACCTTGCAAACCGCCAGTATGTATGGCAATGATACTACTGCCCTGTGGGAAGTAATCTTGGCTTATGAGTTGCCATACAGCAAACAGCATTTTACCTGTATATATAGGCTCTAAAGGCAATTGATATGTTTGCCTCATAAGTTGACAAAATGTCCAAACATCATCTGTGAATTTACCATATCCACCGTAGTGATGATCTGTTAATAACTGCCATGGTGCGCCACTATGGCTATCTGTCAGTAGTTGCGCGATTTCTTGATTAAGATAGTCAGCTTGCTTTAAGACTGCAATGCCCATAACTTGGGTGTTGTGCGTGCACCCTTTGGCAAGTCCAGCGACAGTACCGCCACTACCTGTTGCACAAATCACATAGTCTGATTGAGGTAAACTTTTCGCTAATTCAGCCACACCGCTCAGTGCCGCTTTATTAGTACCACCCTCGGGTATGATGAAGCTATTAGGAAATTCAGTTTGCAGGCTTTTCAGATAAGCAGGGTCATGGCGCAATCGATACGTTTTGCGGTTTACCGCATATAAGTTCATACCACAGGCACGGGCCATCTTAATGGTTGGGTTATTTTCATCAATGCCTGGCCCTCGAATGATTGCGTGGCCAGTTAAGTTGAAAGTTTTACATGCCATTGCACTGGCATATAAATGGTTCGAGAAAGCACCGCCAAAGGTGACAAAAGAGTCATAGCCTTTGCTTTTCATATTGATTAAGTTGTATTTGAGCTTGCGCCATTTATTACCTGAAATGACTGGATGCAGTAAGTCATCTCGTTTAATTGCGAGCTTGATCTTTTTTTGTTCAAGTAACGGATGTTGAATTTCTTGAACAGGAGATTCAGGCAATACAAACTGATTATTATCCATACTAATGATGATTGAGTGTAAAACCTCAGTCTAACAGCTGAGATCTTGAGATGAAAATATTTCTAGAAAGGTAGCAAGCGGGTGGATAATAGTTGTAAACTCACATATTAGTGTGTTCAAAGCTTGTGTTTTACTGTTTAAGTACATAGCATAAAGCATTAATTATAAAAAATAACAAAGACCAAATAATCGCCGCTTTTGGGAATGGAAAATATGCGAATCGCTCCTTTATCTCTCTTGATATCTGCTACATTACTGGCAGCCAATGTATTTGCACAAGATACCGCGACCGTCACAGCAATCGAAGCTGAATTGTCAGTCAAGCAAAACGAATTAGAAAATTATACTCAGATTTTAGATAAGCATCTCAGTGAAGAAACACGTTTAGTGTCACAATTAGATTTGCTAAGAAAGCGTTCTACCGAGCTAGATAAAGAAAAAAACCAAGCGCTCGATGCAATGAACGAATTATATCGCAGGCTTATTGATGATCCTTCTTTAAACATTTCAGCCGCTCAAACGCGATATCAAGAAGCGGTTGCTTTACACAAACAGAATAAAGAAGATATCACCATGCAATTGGCGGCGATTGCATCACATCGACAAGATATCAAACAGATTCGCATTACCAAACATACCTTAGTTAACACTCTTGAAAGCTTAAAAGATCAATTAAGCACAGCCCGAGTCGAGCGCTTAAGAAACGAATTTAGCCGTGAAGGCACGCTAGAAATCGAACATACCATTAACTGTAAGCGAACAGAAACGCTAGCGGCATGTGAGCAACGTGGTCAGCAGATGGGTCTGCAAAAGTCGACGCAACGTTTTATTGACCAGCTATTTGCAAACTTGACTGAGCAGCGTTTAGTTGAGCCAAAACGCAACCTTGCTGGTGCACAAGTGAAGGTAGTGAGCAGTCATGTCACTGCAAGCTCTTTCAGTGGTCAAGGTAATTACAGCGTAAACTTGAGTGTAACGATGCGAGGCGATGTGAATGCTAGTCGCTTATGTGGCTTACTGAGCGTCGATAACCGCTTCTGTTCAGAATATGGCACGCCATTATCTGGTGGTATTGGATATCAAAATAGTTACCCAACAACGTTTTCTGACACCCAGTTTAATTACGCAGAAGATAACGCTGTGACGCAACCGCGCACGGTTATGCCTGTGGTAGAGCGAGCGCCAACACCGGTTGCATCAGCACCAGTTCAGAAACAAACAGATAAGCTGGTTGAGCTAACATTGCGCTCTAACGTATACGACGATGAAGTATTCATTAATGGTGTGAGCTACGGCTCAACAAAACTGAATTTACAAATTCCGGTTGGCATGCATGAAATTGAAGTGCGTAAGTTGGGGTATGAACCTTATAAAACACGTGTGAACATTCGCCGTGCACAAACAATCCATGCGCAGCTTGTAAAAAAGCCTAGAGCGGCAAAGGTAGCTCAACCTTTGTCGTCGAACCCAAAAGTCGAGACTAAAAAGGTAGAGCAACCTGCAGTAAGCCTAGTTTCAGAGTCGCCAGTTACATCTCAGGCAGTGAGTTTGGTTAATCAGTCAGTGAACAACCAAATCAGTATTATTCCTGCGGGCTCATTTAAAATGGGTGACCTAACGGGTAATGGTTTGGCGAATGAAAGACCCGTTGTTGAGAAGGTACTGAGCAACTCATACGCGATGCAAAGCAAAGAAGTGACGGTTTCTGAATTTCGACGCTTTGTACAAAGCACTGGGTTTACAACCGATGCTGAAAAAGCAAAAGGCTGTGCTTACTACCGAAACGGCGAACCAGTATGGGAGCTAGATTATAACTGGCAAAACCCAGGTTATGAGCAAAGTGAGAACTTTCCAGTTGTTTGTGTGTCTTATGAAGACGCAAAAGCCTACGCAAACTGGTTATCTGGTGAAGAAGGCAAACAGTATCGTTTACCTAATGAGGTTGAGTGGGAGTACGCAGCGCGTGCAGGCACAACGTCAGAATACCCTTGGGGTAATGAGATTGGTAAAAACCTAGCAAACTGTGGCTGGTGTGGCAGTGAATGGTCAAATAAGAGTGCAGCCCCTGTTGGTGAGTTTGCACCTAATAACTATGGCCTATATGACACGGTAGGTAACGTCTGGGAGTGGACACAAAAACGTGCCTCTCAGAATGATGTTACTGTACGCGGTGGTGCTTGGAACTTTGCACCAAGTCTTGCGCGTGTATCGACACGTTTGGCGTTAGCCCCCGATTTCAGAGCAAATTATATCGGCTTTCGTTTAGTACGAGAGCGCTAAAAATTATTAGTGGCAGTCTAGTTGGCTGCCACTGTGTTTAAAAGAATTCTTTAAGGTTATTCAACCTCATGTTTAAAAAATTACGCGGATTATTCTCTAACGACCTATCAATCGATTTAGGTACGGCAAACACCCTTATTTATGTTAAAGAAGAAGGTATTGTATTAAACGAACCTTCAGTAGTTGCTATTCGTCAAGAACGAGCTGGTGGGCCCAAAAGTGTGGCGTCAGTGGGTACTGCGGCAAAGCAAATGCTCGGTCGTACACCTGGTAACATTAAAGCAATTCGCCCAATGAAAGATGGGGTGATTGCAGACTTCTATGTGACTGAAAAAATGCTACAGCACTTCATCAAGCAAGTGCACAATAATAATTTTATGCGCCCAAGCCCACGTGTACTTATTTGTGTACCTTGTGGTGCAACGCAAGTTGAAAAGCGTGCTATTCGCGAATCAGCAATGGGCGCTGGTGCACGCGAGGTTTACCTAATCGAAGAGCCTATGGCCGCTGCGATTGGTGCTGGCTTACCTGTATCTGAAGCAACGGGTTCTATGGTTGTTGATATTGGTGGTGGTACAACCGAAGTTGCGATTATCTCGTTAAACGGTGTGGTTTATTCGTCATCTGTGCGTATCGGTGGTGATAAGTTTGACGAAGCGATTATCAACTATGTGCGTCGTAACTTTGGTAGCTTAATCGGTGAAGCAACGGCAGAGACTATCAAGCATGAAATTGGTTCGGCATTTAAGAGCGAAGAGCCTATTGAAATTGAAGTTCGCGGCCGTAACCTAGCGGAAGGTGTACCACGTTCATTTACTCTAAACTCACACGAAATTTTAGAGGCACTTCAAGAGCCGTTAATGGGTATCGTAAGTGCGGTAATGGTTGCATTAGAACAATCTCCACCAGAACTTGCTTCTGATATCTCAGCACACGGTATGGTGTTAACTGGTGGTGGTGCACTACTTAAAGACCTAGATAGACTACTGATGGAAGAAACAGGTATTCCAGTTGTGGTTGCTGACGACCCACTAACGTGTGTTGCTCGTGGTGGTGGTAAAGCACTTGAAATGATTGATATGCATGGTGGTGATGTATTTAGTTACGACTAATGAACTTATTATTTGGCCGTACGATATCACTACAATTTAGGCTGACCGTCGCGGTCATTTTAAGTATTTTACTGATACTTGGTGATCGCTATACGAGCGGCGGTACTGTGCTGCGTACCAGCTTGCATACACTGGTAAGCCCACTGCTGTACTTTGCTAATGTGCCTTATGAGGTGCTGAGCCTTGGTGCGCGCAGCTTACAAACTCGAGATCAACTACTTGACGAAAACCAAGCGCTCAGAGAAAAGCAGTTACTTCAGAGTGAGCAGCTGCAACAACTACAATTCCTACAAAAAGAAAATCAAGAGCTCAGAGCGTTATTAAATGCTTCTTCGCGTGAGAAAAGCTCGCGTCTTATTGGCCAAGTACTCTCTGTGCATTCAAATCGATATAGTCATCAAGTGGTGATAAACCGAGGCACTATCGATGGGTTGCAAGTGGGGCAAGCGGTTATTGATGAGCTTGGTATTGTAGGTCAAGTGACGCATACCGGCACCACAACTTCTCGCGTCTTACTCGTGACAGACACCACACACGCAACGCCAGTGCGAATTTTAAGAAATGATGTGCGCACGGTCGTTGAGGGTATGGGTAAATTAAATCAGTTAACCCTGTCACATGTACCCCATAGTTTAGATGTTAGAATCGGTGACGTGTTGGTGACTTCAGGGTTGGGAGGTACTTTTCCTGAGGGCTATCCAGTTGCTGTTGTAACCTCCATTGATCGTGATGAAAGTGTGCCTTTTGCGAAAGTGTATGCGGAGCCGATTGCACAATTAGACCGAGTCCGCTTATTGGTGGTATTGGGCAAACAAAGCTTGGAAAATCGTAATGATTAAGCGTCATTATTTATTGATTTGTTTTTCACTTTTTTTAGCATTAGTCATGGCACTGATGCCGTTACCCTTGTCTACAGATATCTTTCGACCTGACTGGGTACTGTTAGTACTCATGTATTGGTCATTGGCTTTACCCCACCGAGTTAACATTGGCTGGGCGTGGGTGACAGGGCTTATTATTGATTTAGCAACCGGCTCGCCGCTGGGGGTTAACTCATTGTGTTACTCGATATGTATTTATATTACCGTGAGTAATTTTCAAAAAATTCGTAACTTTTCGATTTGGCAGCAAGCAGTATTAGTTGGTTTGTTCTTAGCCTTATATCATTTGCTACAATTTTGGTTGAATCACTTCTTACTCGATATTTATTTTAATCCTGAGTATTTATGGCCCGCCCTTACGGGGATGTTCTGTTGGCCGTGGATCTTTTTACTACTGCGTAAATATCGAAGACAATTTAGGATCAGATAATGACCACGCTTTACCTCGCTTCAGCTTCAGCAAGACGAAAACAACTGCTTGCGCAATTAGGCTATGAGTTTACTCAATTTTCAGTCGACGCAGATGAATCGCAACTCGTTGGAGAAACGCCATTACAATTAGTTGAACGTTTGGCCCGTCTTAAGGCTCAAACAGGTGTGGCTATGGGGTATGACGATAAACCAGTTCTAGGCAGTGATACTGTGGTTGTGGTGGATAATTTAGCACTGGGTAAACCTGTTGATGAAGCAGATTTCACCGCTATGATGCAGCGTTTATCGGGGCGAACTCATCAAGTCCTAACCGCTATTGCTGTTGCCGATAAACACAAGGTATTGAGTCAAGTTGTGGCGACAGATGTAACGTTCAAAGCGCTAACAGGTGAAGAAATTAGCGCGTATTGGCAATCGGGCGAGCCGCAAGACAAAGCCGGCGGTTATGGTATCCAAGGTCTTGGAGGTCGTTTTGTTACCCAGATGTCGGGTAGCTATTTTGCCGTAGTCGGCTTACCTTTATATGAGACAGATGAATTAATAAAAGCATTTATAGCGGGGGCGCATGAGTAGTGAATTATTAATTAATGTGACACCTAGTGAGAGTCGTGTTGCATTAATCGAAAATGGCGTGCTGCAAGAAATACAAGTTGAGCGAGTGGGCAACCTAGGTATTGTAGGCAATATTTACTTGGGTAAAGTCAGCCGAGTGCTACCGGGTATGCAGGCCGCCTTTGTAGATATAGGCCTAGAAAAAGCCGCGTTTTTACATGCCTCAGATATCGTCAATAGTGCATCGATTGACGAAGGCGTAGACGACCAACCAGTCAAGAAAGTTCAAGATATTCGTGAGTTGGTTAAGCAAGGCCAATACATCATGGTACAAGTGGTCAAAGATCCATTAGGCACCAAAGGGGCACGTTTAACCACAGACATTACCATTCCTTCGCGTTATTTGGTGTTTATGCCAGATGCCACGCATGTTGGCGTAAGTCAGCGCATTGAAACTGAAGAAGAACGCAGTCGTCTTAAAAAGATTGTGGCGCAATACAATGATGAAAATGGTGGCTTCATCGTTCGTACTGCTGCTGAAGGCGCGACTGAGGCTGAACTGCAACATGATGCTGAGTTTTTGAAAAAACTATGGCAGAAAATCATTGGACGTCGTCGAAAAACCAGCAAAGCCGCTATTTTGCATGAAGATCTGACTCTGGCATTTAGAACATTACGTGATTATGTTGGTGAAGACATGGAACGTATCCGTGTGGATTCGAAGCTGACCTATCAAGAGCTTAAAACCTTCACCGAAGAGTTCGTACCGCTGTTGTCTAATGCCTTAGAGTACTATCCGGGTGAGCGACCAATTTTTGATTTATTTGATGTTGAGAGTGAAATTCAAAAAGCGCTTCATCGAAAAGTGGAATTAAAATCAGGCGGTTATCTGATCATAGATCAAACCGAAGCGATGACGACGGTTGACGTAAACACCGGTGCGTTTGTTGGCCATCGCAATTTAGAAGAAACCATTTTTAATACCAATGTTGAGGCTACATCTGCAATTGCGCGTCAGCTAAGACTACGTAACCTAGGTGGTATTATTATCATCGACTTCATCGATATGGTCTCAGATGAGCACAAGCGTCGAGTATTACATTCTCTAGAAACAGCACTTGCTAAAGACAGAGCAAAAGCGAATATTAATGGTTTATCAGCTTTGGGCTTAGTAGAGATGACGCGCAAGCGAACGCGCGAGAGTTTAGAGCACATCTTATGTGATGTATGCCCATCATGTTCAGGCCGCGGCTCATTGAAAACTGTTGAGACAGTCTGCTATGAGATCTTACGGGAAATAGTGCGAGTAAATCGCGCTTATGATGCTGATAAGTTCATGGTTTATGCGTCGGCAGCGGTGAGTGAAGCGTTAATTAATGACGAGTATCACAACCTTGCAGAGCTTGAGCTGTTTATTGGTAAACAAGTTAGTATTCAAACAGAGAACTTGTATAGCCAAGAGCAGTTTGACGTTGTCATGATGTAAGGCGATTAAACACCCATGCAAGTCAAAGCGGTTTGTTTTTTTTGTTTGCGAAAAGTGTGGCAACTGATTGCTGTCACACTGGTTTTGCTTGCCGTTTTGGTTTCTGTTTTTCGCTATAGCCTGCCTTACGCGAATGACTATAAACATGACCTAGAAGTACTTATCAATGAGCAGTTTAATGTCGACTTACGTATCGGCTCAATCACTGCGAGTTGGGAGGGCGTAGGTCCTGCCTTGGTGCTTGAAGACGTCACCTTTGACGATAACAACAATTCACCAATTCGACTTCGTATCGATAACACCAGCCTACAAATTAACGTCATTGAGTCATTACGCTTTTTGCAATTCAGATCTGACTATTTTGTTTTAGAAGGCTTTGCTGCAGATGTCGATTTAAATGCACTAGATATCTCAACTCAACAAAGCGACACTGAGTTTGAACAACAGGCATTAATAGAAAGCTTATTTCTGGGGGAATCAGGGCACTTTGCAATCAAAAATAGTAGCCTCAACCTCACGATGCGCAATGGCAAAGAGCATACCTTACTTCTTGAGGATGTGATTTGGCAAAACAATGTGTTGGCACACCGAGGCACAGGTGTGGTTGGGATCCCCGGGCTCACCGAAGGGCAATTAAGTGCTGATTTACTCTTAACGGGTAAGACATTGGCTGAATTAGCTGGAGAGGTTTACTTTCAAGCTTCCCAAGTAGATCTGCAAGATTGGCTATCGCCTTATTTAGACGAAAATAAAAAAGACCTACACACCGATATCAACGGTCAAATGTGGATGTCATTGGCACATGGTAAGGTTAAAAACATTCAGTTGAATATGCAGCCGAGCCATATTCATTGGCAACAAGATAATCAAGCACAGCAACTTAGCTTAATGCAGGCAAAAAGCTTGATGTTGCCAAGCAAATCAGGTTGGTCGTTACAAAGTTCAGAGATTAACTTTACCCGTAATAATCTTGCTTACACTGATATTTCGATAGTTGCTGAATTGGCTGAGCGCCGATCCGTATGGTTTAAGGGATTGGATTTACCACTTATTTCAGAGTTTATTCAATTAACCAATTTACCAAATACAGACTTAATTGCTGAGTTAGCGCCAGAGGGAGCACTACAAGGCAAGTTAGAATTTGAAACCAATACTGCACCAAAAGTGTGGCTCTACTCTGACAAACTAAAATGGCAGTATGCCCGAGGTATCCCAGCCACTGAGCCGCTGCGATTAGAAGTGAAAGCGATAGGTGAGCAGGCAGTCATAGAGCTTTATTCGCAACAAGGGCAATTACATACTGCGGATATGTTTGCCAAACCGATTGCTTATGAGCAGTTAGCTGGGCGTTTTGATATAGATAAGTTTAATGGTCATTGGCGTGTTACCAGTGACTCTATCTGGTTAGATAATCAAGATTTAACCCTCGCAGCAGAAATGCAGTTGCGGTTACTTGAACAGCCTGAGCTTGATTTATACGTTGAAGTGAAAGGTGGCAACGGGCAAATCGCGAAGAACTATTTTCCACAGACGTTAATGGCTGAGTCACTCATCAACTACTTAAATGATGCGATTAAAGCGGGTCAGCATCTGGGTTCTCAAGTGTTGCTTTCTGGCAAGTTAGCAGATTTTCCACATATAGATAAAACAGGTAGATTCGAAGTTCTATCAGAACTCAGCCAGACAGAGTTTGCCTTTGCACCCGAGTGGCCGGCAGTCAAAAACGCGGCTGCAACACTGCATTTTGTCAACGAGCGCATGGACATTTATGTTGATGAGGGCAAGCTGATCAATCAGTCTATTGACGGTGGTGTGCAAGTGAGTCTGGCAAATTTAGAACAGGCAAATAGCCTCACAGTCGATATCAAACAAACAACGCAAGCACAAAGCTTAGGTGCATTTTTTGCCAAAACGCCTTTAAAAGACCCCTTAACAAACGTCTTTGATGTTGTACAAGCACAAGGCTCGGTGACGGGAGATGTGTTACTTGATATTGACCTAAAAAGTCTCGCTGTAAACGCCACAGGTCGAGTGCTATTGGATGATAACTCAGTCTATTTGGCTCAACCGGGCATGCAGTTAAATCAGGTAAGGGGGACATTAACATTTGATGATGAGGTTATAGATTTAAAGTCGGCGACCGCTTCTTGGTTAGAGATGCCTCTGACCTTGTCTGTACATGGCGCATCACAGGCACAAGTTTACAAGGTTGAAATAGATACGTTACTTAAAGCGAGTACGGACAAGCTATTACCTTATGGGCATGGGATCATGGACGGTTACCTAGCAGGAACAACCGACTTAAACACGCAAGTTACATTAGACTTTGCACCACAAGGGTTTACATATAACGCTAACTTCACATCGGACTTAATCGGCTTAGAAAGTTCTCTACCATTGCCTTACAGCAAAAAAGCTGAAACCAGTTGGCCTTTATCTGGTCAAGTACGTGGCGACGACATTTCAAACCTTATCACGGCGAGTATTCAAGAAAAGCTATTCTTTAATGCCATTTTAGAAAATGAAACCGGTCGTTTTAGCAATACCCATATCATTGCAGCACGACAAGACCGAGGCTTAGCGCAACAAGATTTTCAGGTGTCTATTGAGCTACCAGAAATAGCATTGGTACCGTGGATAGATTTTATTGATCGATTAATTCAGATCAGCGCTCAGCCTTCAGACAACCCTAGTATGTTGCCAAAGCTCCACGAAATTACCGCGCAAATTGATGCGTTAACAATTTCAGGCTTACCGTTTAACGATTTTGAAATGCGTTTAGAGCCAGTTGCAACAGGCACACAAATCCGTCTCAATGCTAAAGAGTTACGTGCGACAGTCGCGGTTCCAGAAGGTGGTTCAAGTCGACCTATCCAGATAGACAGTGATTATTTACGTTTAAATGTGCCTGAAGCAGAACCTGATGCAATTCCGTCAAAACCTGACAGTGCTGAGTCGTTACAATGGCTCACCCGTATGCCTGCTATTGAGATGTTGTGTGCTGATTGTAAAGTGAAAACCTACCAACTAGATAAAGTGTCATTGTCTATGTTTGGTGATGGGGAAAAGTTTAATATTTCAGAGTTAGTGGTTGATAAGCAAGATCATGTATTTAGAGGTCAAGGTAGTTGGCAAGACGGCATGACTGAGATCAGCGGCATCATGAATAGTCGCGATATTGGTGAGCTGCTTTCAGAGTTCGACTTAACCTCGTCAATTAAAGATTCAAAAGCCAATATGCACTATCAGCTGAGTTGGCAAGGCGCGCCTTATAAAGTCCATGTGCCTAGCCTAGCGGGAGACATTCAATGGGAGTTAGGCGAAGGTCATTTATCTGAGATCAGTGACAAAGGCGCACGTGTGTTCTCATTACTGAGTTTAGACTCGCTAGTACGTAAACTAAAACTCGATTTTCGTGATGTCTTCTCAAAAGGCTTCTTCTACAACAGTATGGAAGGCAGCATGCAAATCGCAGAAGGGATCGCGTACACCAAAGACACAAAAATGGACGGGGTTCCCGCTGATTTGACCATTCAAGGCTTTGCCAATTTAGACACTCAAGAAATTAACTATGATTTGGCGGTTGCGCCTCAGGTGACGTCGAGTTTGCCTGTGATTGTGGGGTGGATGGTGAATCCAGTAACGGGTATTGCCGCTTTGGCACTCGACCAAGTATTACACTCGGCAAGGGTTATTTCTGAAATTAAGTTTAAAGTCACAGGTACCATGCAAGAGCCTGTGGTGACGGAGATCGACAGAAAGAGTCGCGAAATCGAGATCCCTAAGCCTGCGCAAAGTGAACCCCCAGCACCGAGTGAGCAACCTGCTTCGCAGCCAGTTGTTGAAGGTGAGGCCGTAAGTCAGCCTTCTTCGAGTGCCAGCCCGGTTATGGTTGAGAAGTTAGAGACAAGTCAAACCCCATTAAAAACACAACAAAACGTACAAAGCAAAAACAAAGATAAAGCGAATGAAGGAGGAAATTAATGCATCCTCAAGCCTTTATTGTGCAGATGTGCTCAACCATGAGCGCAGAGCAAAACTTCAACTACCTGCAACAGCAACTTACCCAAGCAAATTTAAAACAACCGACTTTAGTCTGTTTGCCAGAAACTTGGTTATGTTTTAACAAAGACGGCGCAATAACGCTTGAACAGAGCAAAAGCAACCACCTTTGGGTTGAGAAGTTAGCGCAGTTGTGTCGTCAATTTAATATTTGGCTCGCGGCAGGCACCATTGCATTACCCTCTGAAAATACTGGTAAATACTATGCTGCCAGCCTACTCTTTAATGAGCAGGGTGAGGTTGTTGCGCAATATAACAAGATCCATTTATTTGATGCGCAAGTACAAGATGGCAGTGGTGGCTATCAAGAGTCCAAGTTTACCCAAGCGGGCCATGATGTGGTGGTAGTTGATTCGCCCTTTGGCAGAATTGCTTTAAGTGTATGTTATGATGTGCGTTTTGCAGGCCTTTATCAGAAGATGATGGCACTGGGTGCAGATATCATTTTAGTCCCCAGCGCATTTACCACAGTCACTGGCGAAGCGCATTGGTTGCCTTTACTACAAGCCCGAGCTATAGAAACACAATGCTATGTACTGGCGGCAGCACAAGTCGGGCAGCATGACAATGGCAGAGCGACTTACGGGCACAGTGTCGCTATCTCACCTTGGGGTGAGGTGTTAGCGAATGCCAAAACTGAGCTGACAAACATAGAGTGTCAGCTAGATTTATCAGAACTCCAACAAGTTCGTGCCAGTTTACCTGTGCACCAACATAACCGATTTAAGAGCACGTTTTATGAATAATGTTGAGCAGAACTTATTAACGGATAGCCAGCTTACCAGAGAGCAACTTGAGCAAACTCTAAGCTATATTCACCAACATCAAGTTGATTACGCAGATTTATACTTTCAATCAAGTTATAACGAGACTTGGGTGCTAGAAGACGGCCTAGTAAAAGAAGGCAGTTATAACATCGAGCGTGGTGTCGGTGTACGTGCGGTATCAGGTGAGAAAACGGGTTTTTCATATTCAGATGCCATCAATATTGAAGCATTAAATAAAGCGGCAATGGCGGCGCGTAGTATTGCGCAAGCGGGTGAAAGCAAAACAGTACAAGTATTTAGTGATGTCTCAGCAAAGCAGCAATTTGCACCATTACAGCCAATCACCAGCATGAGTGATAATGATAAGGTTGCACTATTAAAAGAGATTGAAAACTACATTCGTGAGCTTGCGCCGGATGCACAGCAGGTTGTCAGCTCGATGTCTGCTGTTTATGAAGAAGTGTTAGTGGCAGCCAGTGACGGTACTTTTGCAACCGATATTCGTCCGCTGATCCGCCTCAATTGCTCTGTATTACTTGAGAAGAATGGCCGCCGTGAACGTGGCGGTGCAGGTGGCGGTGCACGTCTAGATTATGGCTACTTTAAAGAGCTAGTTGACGGCAAGCCTCGCTGGATGGAATACGCCAAAGAAGCGGTTCGTATGGCAAAGGTAAACCTGGAGGCGATTGACGCACCAGCAGGTGCTATGCCGGTTGTATTGGGTGCTGGTTGGCCGGGCGTACTGTTGCATGAAGCGGTAGGTCATGGTTTAGAAGGCGACTTTAACCGTAAAGGCGCATCGGCATTTAGCGGTAAAGTGGGCGAGCAAGTTGCTTCTAGCTTATGTACAGTAGTCGATGATGGCACTATGGCCGACCGTCGTGGCTCCTTAAACATAGATGATGAAGGCACGCCAGCGGGTTATAACGTGCTTATTGAGAATGGTATTCTGAAAGGCTATATGCAAGATAAGATGAATGCGCGGCTGATGGGTGTGGCTCCAACCGGTAATGGTCGTCGCGAGTCTTACGCGCACTTACCTATGCCACGTATGACCAATACCTATATGTTACCGGGTGAGCACAGCCAAGAAGAGATCATCAGTACCGTGAAAAAAGGTGTATTTGCGTCAAACTTTGGTGGTGGTCAAGTCGATATTACTTCGGGCAAGTTTGTATTCTCAGCCTCTGAAGCCTACTTAATCGAAGATGGTAAAATCACGCAACCAATTAAAGGTGCAACCTTAATCGGCAATGGACCAGATGTAATGCATAAGATCTCTATGGTCGGTAACGACTTAGAGCTAGATCGAGGTGTCGGCGTATGTGGTAAAGATGGTCAAAGTGTGCCGGTTGGTGTGGGCCAACCAAGCTTGAAAATCGACGAAATCACAGTCGGTGGTACAGCTTAAGCAATAGTTTAGTTTCGAATTAAAGACATAAAAAAACCGATATCATTGATATCGGTTTTTTTGTAAAAGCAGTGTCTTATTGAAGACCTAGCTTTTTCTCTAGGTAATGAATGTTTGTGCCACCATTTTGGAAATGCTCATCCGCTAGGATGTCTTTATGTAATGGTGTGTTGGTTTTAATACCATCGATCACTAATTCATTTAATGCATTACGTGCGCGTGCAATCGCAACATCACGGTTCTCACCATAAGTGATAAGTTTACCGATCATTGAGTCGTAATGTGGTGGTACGCTGTAGTCAGCATAAATGTGACTGTCCCAACGAATACCTAAACCGCCTGCAGGATGGAAACGTGTGATTTTACCCGGTGAAGGAATAAAGCTCACAGGATCTTCTGCGTTAATACGACACTCAATTGCATGACCTTTTATCACAACGTCATCTTGTGTAATTGACAGAGGTTGACCCGCAGCGATTTTCAACTGCTCTTTGATTAGGTCAACACCAGTAACCATTTCAGTTACAGGGTGCTCTACCTGAATACGTGTATTCATTTCGATGAAGTAGAATTCGCCATTTTCGTATAGGAATTCGAACGTTCCCGCACCGCGATAACCGATTTCGATACATGCACGTGTACAACGGTCACCGATGAACTTACGCATTTCAGCTGTGATACCTGGCGCTGGTGCTTCTTCAACGACTTTCTGGTGACGACGCTGCATTGAACAGTCACGCTCACCTAAGTGAATTGCATTACCTTGACCATCAGCTAACACTTGAACTTCGATGTGACGAGGGTTTTCAAGGAATTTCTCCATGTAAACCATGCCATTACCAAAGAACTGCTTTGCTTCTTGTTGAGTTAATGCGATTGAATCAATTAACTCTTGTTCAGAGCGAACAACACGCATACCACGACCACCGCCGCCGCCTGCTGCTTTGATGATTACCGGGTAACCAATACGCTTAGCGATTTGAACATTACGCTCGTTGTCTTCAGTCAGTGGACCGTCAGAACCTGGTACACAAGGTACACCCGCTTTACGCATCGCTTCGATGGCTGACACTTTGTCACCCATTAGACGAATTGTGTCGCCTTTAGGACCGATAAATACGAAGCCGCTTTGTTCAACTTGATCTGCAAAATCAGCATTTTCAGATAAGAAACCGTAGCCCGGGTGAATTGCAACTGCGTCAGTTACTTCAGCCGCAGCAATAATACGAGGAATATCTAAGTAACTCTCAGACGCTGCTGGTTTACCGATACAAATCGTTTCGTCTGCAAGTAGCACGTGCTTTAAGTCACGGTCAGCTGTTGAGTGTACAGCAACCGTTTTAATACCTAGCTCTTTACAGGCACGCAATACACGAAGTGCAATTTCACCTCGGTTCGCAATGACTACTTTGTCTAACATAGCATTTGCCTTCTATTGCGTGATTATTCGATGATGAATAGTGGTTGGTCGAACTCGATTGGCTCACCGTTTTCAACTAGGATAGCTTTAACTACACCTGCTTTGTCAGCTTCGATTTGGTTCATCATCTTCATCGCTTCAACGATACATAGTGTGTCGCCAACGTTTACAGACTGACCAACTTCAACGTATTTAGGTGCTTCAGGAGAAGCTGCTGCGTAGAAAGTACCAACCATCGGAGAAAGTACTTTATGGCCTGCAGGCTCTGCCGCTGCTGCCGGAGCCGCTTCAGCTGCTGGCGCAGGTGCCGCCGCAGGCGCTGCTACAGGTGCAGGTGCTGCAGCATAATGCTGTGGTTGTGCTGCGATAACTGGAGCGCTGCTGTGACGGTTAATACGTACCGACTCTTCACCTTCAGTGATCTCTAGCTCTGCAATACCTGATTCTTCTACTAATTCGATAAGTTTTTTAATTTTGCGAATGTCCATAATGGCCCGCCTGTTAGTTAATTTGCGTTATTTTTGTTGTGCAGTAGATGATGAGCGGCATTTAATGCTGCCTCATAACCTAGTGCGCCTAATCCACATATCACCCCTTCAGCCACGTCAGAAAAATAAGACTTATGACGAAAAGGTTCACGTGCATATACGTTAGTAATATGCACTTCAAAAAACGGTATGCTGACACTTAACAGCGCATCGCGTAGAGCGATACTGGTATGCGTAAAAGCGGCAGGATTAATGATAATGGCATCGATAGCTTGCCATGCATCATGAATTGTATTTATTAGCTCTGCTTCACTGTTACTTTGTACATGTGTCAGCGTGATATTCAGTTGCTCAGCCTGCTTTTCAAGGTTGTTCACAATGTCAGACAAAGTCTGTGAGCCATATTTCTCCGGCTCTCTACGGCCTAACATATTCAAGTTTGGGCCATTGAGTACTAAAATCTTAAATTTTGCAGACATAATTCGCGAAATTCCTTAAAAGCTATAACAAACTAAAAATTCACTCTATTCAGTTCGTTAAACTAAGCCGTTCGATTGAAAATAGCAACTTTTTCTCACGTTCGCAGACTATTATAGAGAGTTCGTGTTAAATAGCAGCAAAATACTGGTCTAATCAGCAGGGTGAAGAGGTAGGTCAATAGCCTAGGCTGCGAGCTTAATTTATCAGCTCACAGCCTAAGTTTTGTATGCTTATTGTACGGTTTGGCGTACTTTTTCTAGGTGGGCGGTAAACTCTTCGGCGCTTTGAAAGCCGGTGATCCGTAAATTGCTTAGCTCATTGCCTTGCGCATCAAAAAATAAGATGGCAGGTAAACCAACCACATTAAAGGTTTGATAAATCTCTTTACTCACCTCATTGGTAACGGTGAGGTCGAGCTTTAATAAAGAGAAGTTTTTGAATGCTTGTTTTACCTTGTCATCAGAGAAGGTGTATTTCTCAAACTCTTTACAGGCGGCACACCAATCGGCGTATAAGTCGACCATGGCAATTTTGCCCTGCTGATTAGCCTGCGCGACGGCTTCGCGCAGGGCAGCTAAATCAGGCAGTTGCTCAAACTTACCATCGGATGCTGTGACCGCCGCTGGTGGCATTAAGACGTGCTTTGCCGTTAAAACACCACCTATCATGAATAACACGGCAGCAGCCCAAAGTGTTGTTTTAAGCTTACTGGCTTGCTCTTGGCTTTGCCAATGGTGCAAAAATAGCGCGGTTATAACCAGCCATACGCTGCCAAGTAAAAGAATAGTATTCCATTCAAGAATACGTTCTAACAAAACTAAAGGCACTACAAGCATTACGAAGCCAAACAGCATTTTCACTTGTTCCATCCAAGCGCCTGCTTTAGGCAGCAATTTACCGCCAGAAGTTCCCAATAGTAACAGTGGCAGACCCATGCCAAGGCTTAGCACATAGAGAGTTAAACCACCCACGAGATAGTCGCCACTTTGCGCAACATAAAGTAGGGCGGCAGAGAGCGGAGCCGTGGTACACGGTGAAGCAATTAAACCAGAAAGCACACCCATAAAGAATACGCCTGTATAGTTACCCCCTTTTTGTTGGTTGCTGACGTTAGTTAAACGCGTCATAAACTTCTCTGGCAGTTTAATCTCGTACCA
The DNA here is from genome assembly GCF_056629255.1 of Pseudoalteromonas sp. NFXS53. Lineage (NCBI taxonomy): Bacteria > Pseudomonadati > Pseudomonadota > Gammaproteobacteria > Alteromonadales > Pseudoalteromonadaceae > Pseudoalteromonas > Pseudoalteromonas sp. NFXS53. The sequence goes on from NZ_JBWVBR010000023.1 coordinate 41,704, forward strand.
ACCAAACATGGCAAAAGCCAATAATACAAACAGTAAACTGAAGCTAATCAGTACCGCAGGGCTTTGTAAGTAACCTTGAATTTGCCCACCAACCGCAGCTACTACTAAACCAAGCGCAGCATAAGTGACAGCCATACCTTGCACATAAACAAATGACAGTGCGAAGGCTTTTTTCGTCGATAACTTTGATTGACCCGCAATCAAGCTCGACAAGATAGGGAACATAGGAAACACACATGGCGTAAACGCCAGTAGCACACCAACTCCGAAGAACACCGCAAGGTTGGTTAAAAAGTCTTGCTCTGCGAGCTTATTGACGAAGTCGTTACTATTATTACTTGATGGTGCAGCCGTTTCAGTGGTTTTACTTGGCTTATCTGATGCTTTGTTCAGCATCGAAAGCGGAATAGTGATCACTTCAGGTGGGTAACAGAGTCCGGCTTCGGCACAGCCTTGATAGCGAATTTTAACGACGGCATCTTCACCAATTTCACTCAGTCTAGAAACAACAACCAGCTCATCAAAATACACTTCGGTCTTACCAAAGAACTCATCTTCTATTTCAACACCTGGGTCGAGTTCCGGCACTTTGATTTTGGCATTCTTCGCAATGATCTCGAGCTTATGCTTATATATGTAGTAACCAGGTGCAATGTCCCAGCCAGTGAATAAAATGGTGCCTTGTTGATCGAAATCGAACTGAAAAGCTTCGTTTACCGGTAAGAAGGTTTGTTGTTTTGGGGCTAAAAGGCTATTTAACACCGTGTTGTTCGCTGCCTGTGCGGGAAGCATAAACAGCAAGCAAAGCAAAAATGCCACTATGCGCATTAACTCAGTACCTCATTTATCCAATTAAAATAGTCAGGGTTGCCAGTCGATACATCAAGAACTTGGATCTCAGGCACATCATAGCTGTGGTGGCATTTAATACATGCCATTAATTCTTCCAAGCGTTGTACGTTGGTCTTAATGAAAAGTTTACTTTCTGTTTGTTGTTCAACTTTTCCTTGCCATACATACACAGACTCCACTTCGGGCAAAATGTTTACACAGGCAGCCAATTTTTTTTCAACGAGTATCGCAGCAAGTTTGCGCGCGTCATTTTTAGTCTCACATGTAGTGAGTACAATTTTATAATCGCTTGTCATAAGGTGTTTTTCTCTAAAACCTGTTCACCAAAACCACGTATCATACTAGCGCAATGAATGGGCTAGCCCAAACGCTCGTTTACGCAAACTTACAATATAGTTGCTATATAAAGGTGTATTTTGCGCCAGATTACTTGAAAATAGACCGAACTAGCCATATTTCTCTTTCATTGACTTTAGGAGACCCTATGTTCCGTATTTTATTTTTGCTTTTTATTGTGGTTCCCATTATTGAGATTGCGCTACTTATTCAAGTGAGTGATGTGATTGGTGGGTTTGCGACCATCGCATTAGTCATTATTACCGCCATCATCGGTGCTAAGTGTGTTAAACAACAAGGTTTAGGTGCATATACCAATGTGCAGCAACAAATGGCACAGGGCCAGTTGCCGGGCGAGCACATTTTTACCGGTCTGTGTGTAATCATCGCAGGTGTGTTATTGATGACGCCGGGTATCATGACAGACGTACTTGGTTTTCTTTTATTAACCCCAGCTGTGCGCCGCTCATTATCTAAAACGTTATTGGCGCAAGCATCAGTCAAAGTACAAACTGGCTTTGGTGGTGGTTTTGGCGCAGGCTTTGGTCAAAACGGCCAACAAAGCACGCAGCAAAACAACCCTTTTGAGCAGCAAGCGAATCGTCCATTTGAAGACGCACAACCTCGTCAACCAGAGCGTAACGTTGATGGCTCGAACACCTTTGAAGGTGAATATAAGCGTAAAGATTAAAATTTTTTAATTTTTTCTCTTGGGTTTTGAAAAATACATCCCCATAAAGAGTTGCAACACAGATTTAAAGTTTTAGCCCAAGGCAATTGGGCTAATTGGTAGAAAATTAACATTCTGTCATTGTTCAAATTGTTAGGAGAACTACACACATGAACATTCGTCCTTTACATGATCGCGTTATTGTTAAGCGTCTAGAAGAAGAAACAAAGTCTGCTGGCGGTATCGTACTAACTGGTTCTGCAGCAGAAAAATCAACACGTGGTGAAATCGTTGCTGTTGGTAACGGTCGCGTGTTGGACAATGGTGAAGTGAGAGCACTTCAAGTAAAAGCAGGCGACACTGTACTGTTTGGCTCATACATTGAGAAAACAGAGAAGATCGAAGGTCAAGAGTACCTGATCATGCGCGAAGACAATATCTTAGGTATTGTTGAATAAGTCGAACTTACGGTTTTTACATACAGAATTTAGAGGAATATAAAACATGGCAGCTAAAGAAGTATTATTCGCAGGTGACGCACGCACAAAAATGTTAGCGGGCGTAAACGTACTAGCAAACGCAGTAAAAGTAACTTTAGGTCCAAAAGGCCGTAACGTAGTACTAGACAAGTCATTCGGCGCACCAACTATCACGAAAGACGGTGTATCTGTAGCGAAAGAAATCGAACTAGAAGACAAGTTCGAAAACATGGGCGCACAGATGGTTAAAGAAGTTGCGTCTAAAGCAAATGACGCTGCAGGTGACGGTACAACAACTGCAACGGTACTAGCACAAGCTATCGTGAATGAAGGCCTTAAAGCGGTTGCTGCGGGTATGAACCCAATGGACCTTAAGCGTGGTATCGACAAAGCAGTCGTTGCTGCAGTTGAAGAACTAAAAGCGCTTTCAGTTCCTTGTGCAGATGCAACTGCAATCGCACAAGTAGGTACTATTTCAGCTAACTCAGACAAAGAAATCGGTGACATCATTGCAGAAGCAATGGAAAAAGTAGGCCGTGAGTCTGGTGTTATCACAGTTGAAGAAGGTCAGTCTCTAGAGAACGAACTAGACGTAGTAGAAGGTATGCAGTTTGACCGCGGTTACCTATCTCCGTACTTCATCAACAACGCTGAAAAAGGCCAAGTTGAACTAGATAACCCACACATTCTTTTAGTAGACAAAAAAGTATCTAACATCCGTGAGCTACTGCCTACGCTAGAAGCGGTTGCTAAAACAAGCAAGCCACTACTAATTATTGCTGAAGACCTTGAAGGTGAAGCACTAGCTACTCTAGTAGTTAACAACATGCGTGGCATCGTGAAAGTAGCTGCTGTTAAAGCACCTGGTTTCGGTGACCGTCGTAAAGCTATGTTACAAGACATCGCGATTCTAACTGGCGGTACAGTTATCTCTGAAGAGATTGGTCTAGAGCTTGAAAAAGCAACGATTGAAGACCTAGGTACAGCTAAGCGCGTTGTGATCACTAAAGATGACACAACAATCATCGACGGTGTTGGCGAGCAAGCAGCAATCGATGGTCGTGTTGAGCAGATCAAAGCACAAATCGCAGAAGCAACTTCTGATTACGACAAAGAAAAGCTACAAGAGCGCATGGCTAAACTAGCTGGCGGCGTAGCTGTAATCAAAGTAGGTGCTGCTACTGAAGTTGAAATGAAAGAGAAGAAAGACCGCGTTGAAGATGCACTACACGCTACTCGCGCAGCGGTTGAAGAAGGTGTTGTACCAGGTGGTGGTGTTGCATTAGTTCGCGTAGCAAGCAAGATTGCTGAGCTGACAGGTGATAACGAAGACCAAAACCACGGTGTTAAAGTAGCACTTCGTGCAATGGAAGCGCCACTTCGTCAAATCGTTTCAAACGCAGGTGACGAAGCATCAGTTGTTGTAAATAACGTGAAAGGTGGCGAAGGTAACTATGGTTACAACGCGGCAAACGGTACTTACAGCGACATGATCGAAATGGGTATCCTAGATCCAACTAAAGTAACGCGTTCAGCACTTCAGTTCGCTGCATCAGTTGCGGGTCTTATGATCACAACAGAAGCAATGGTTTCTGAAATCCCGCAAGAAGCACCAGCTGCACCAGACATGGGTGGCATGGGCGGAATGGGTGGCATGGGCGGCATGATGTAGTCCGAACCCAAGCACTAAACGCTTATAAAAAACCTCGCTTTTGCGAGGTTTTTTGCGTTAAGGGCTATGCTTAGTCACTCGTCGTAATGCGTTGAGTTATTTGAATTAACTATTTACGCTAAGGCGATTTTAAATTCTAACAACTGCTGGGAACCGGGCTCAGCACGTAAAGGATATTCTCATGAATAAAAGTGTATTGGCGTTTAGCTTATTAGCTAGTTTAAGTGTGGCGGGGTGTTCTGTGAATCATTCAAACACCGGTGAGCCGGCTGGATTGTCATCTCAAGAAACGCAAAGTCAAACCAGTGATTTGGGTGTGCCTGCTAAGCAAGGTGAGCTTCGAGTTGCGGTTTTTAATGCGTATTTAAATCGCAAAAATGCCGGCGATATTCTGGCCGATGTACAAAGCGGTGACGATACACAAATTAAAAAAGTAGCAGAGATTATCCAACGCGTTCGCCCTGAGGTGTTATTACTGGCAGAGTTCGATTATGTGGCAGATGGTAGTGCGGTTAAAGGACTGCTGAAAAATTACTTAAACGTCAGTCAAAATGGCGTAAAAGGTATCGATTACCCTTATTTTTACCTTGCTGAATCTAACACGGGTATTGTCACTGAATTTGATTTAAATAATGACGGCAAAGCGGGTGTCGGCGGTGGCGACGCTTATGGCTTTGGGGTATTTGAGGGCCAATATGCCATGGTGTTGTTATCGCAGCATCCAATCATCACTGATGAAGTACGCACCTTTCAAAAGTTCTTATGGAAAGACATGCCCAATGTGACCTTGCCAGTAAACCCAGAGACAGGCGAAGCCTGGTATAGCGATGAAGAGCTTGAAATATTTAGGTTGTCGTCGAAAAGCCATTGGGATGTGCCAGTAAAAGTGGGTAATGAAGTCATTCATGTGCTTGCCAGTCACCCAACACCGCCCGTGTTTGATGGTAAAGAAGACCGCAATGGCTTACGTAACCATGATGAAATTCGTTTTTGGTGGGATTATGTGAACCCAAATGCATCTGACTACATTTATGACGATAAAGGTCAAAAGGGTGGATTAGGCAAGAACAAGCGCTTTGTGATCATGGGAGATTTAAATGCTTCTCCTGATGAAGGCAATGGCACGGGCAACCCAATGGCTAAATTATTTGCCAGTGAATATATCAATGGCAAGCTCGCGCCTGTTAGCGTGGGCGCAGTTGAGAATGCACCCAATAATCAGTTTGCCGCGACTCATACTGCAGATTGGAAGATGCGTGCTGATTATGTGATCCCATCAACATTTGGCATTCAGGTTGAGCAAACAGCGGTATTTTGGCCGAGTAAAAGCGATGCAAACTATCATCTAGTCGGGCCGGGTCTGCAAAGCTCAGATCATCGTTTGGTTTGGTCTGATATCACATTAAATAAGCAGGCAACTGACGATACTAAGTAAAGCGATAAAATAATTTTTGCACCGCATTATTTATTTTGAAACTTTCTTGCAAACCGAAGCTCAAAGGCTTCGGTTTTTTATACCCATATTTTAGTAAATCTCTTACCCAAAGTTCAGGTTAGTTAACCCAGGTTAAGTATAAGTCTGATATGCTTAATAAAAGTGCAGGCTTACCTCACGAATGCTGAAAAGTTAGCTACAGTTAATGAGATAACACAAGGCTATCCTTCCAGCCTGTTTCGTCTAATAAGAACATCACGGTGATAAGACAATGAAAACAACATACTCGCTTTTGCTCGTTACAACATTTGCACTCATATTAATTGGCTGTTCTGAGCAGCAATTAGAGTCAGACAAAAAAGCGCAGTTGCGGCCAGTTCGAACTTTACAACTTGTGGAGCAAAGTGAAGGGCCTTTGCAAGAGTTCCCAGCGGTGGTGGATGCAGCAAGTACAGCTGACTTGTCATTTAAAGTGCCGGGCACAGTGACCGATTTGTACGTTAAACAAGGGCAGTCGGTGCAAGTTGGCGACCTTATCGCACATATTGATGATACAGATTACAAGCTATCTCTCGATGAAGCACAGGCAAATTACGAGAAAGCCAAAGCTGACTTTGCGCGTGCAGAGCAGTTAATTGTTTCTGGCACCATTAGCCAGTCTGATTACGACACCTTAAAGTCGCAATTTACCAGTGCCAAAACTAAGCTAGCGAATGCAAAAAACAACCTAGCATATACCACCTTAAAGGCTTCTTTCACTGGCATTGTATCGCGCACCCATGTTGAACAATTTGAGGAAGTACAAGCCAAACAAGCCATTGCGACTTTACAAGATATTAAACACATTAACTTAAAAGTGAATGTGCCTGAAAGCATCATGATCCGTGTAAGTAAAGAGGCACCAAAACAAGTATTTGCTGAGTTTGCTGCGATTAAAGATAAGCGTTTTCCCTTAGAGTTTTTTGAAGTGAGTACACAAGCGGATGAAGCGACAAAAACTTATGAGGTGACATTCAGCATGTTGCCACCTGATGGCTACAATATTTTACCTGGTATGACAGCAAAAGTGATGGCGGGGACACCAAGTCGTTCTAATTCAAATCTTTACCTACCTTTAGCGACGGTCTTAAAAGACAACCAAGGCAACTACGTTTGGACTGTTGAACCTCAAGCAGAAGGGCAGGGAAAAATTGTAAAAACTCCTGTTGTGATTGGCGAAATTTCATCGTTAGGCTTTTCTGTTATATCAGGTGTTGAGCGAGGCGCTTTCATAGTGACTGCAGGTATGAGCAAGGTAACCGATGGGCAAATAGTGAAGTTTTCAGGAGGTAAGTAATGAATATTACTCGCCTCGCCTTAGAAAACAATCGCACCACATGGGTGTTGATCTTGGTGCTGTTACTGTCGGGTATACTCGCCTTTGACAAAATGCCGAAAGACTATGACCCAGGTTTTATTATCCGTACTGCGCAAGTGGTGACTTACTTTCCGGGGGCAAGCCCACAGCGTGTTGAAGAACTTGTAACAGATAAAATCGAGAAAGTAGTACAGCAAATTCCTGAACTCGATTTTGTCAGTAGCACTTCAAAAACTGGGGTATCGATTGTCAGTGTCAACATTAAAGAAAGCTACAAAGAGATGCGGCCGATATGGGATAACTTGCGCCGTAAAATTCAATCGATAGAGAAAGATTTACCGAGTGATGCACAAGCCCCGATCGTCAATGATGAGTTTGGGGATGTGTTTGGCGTAGTCATTGGTTTAACCGCCGAAGGCTACACCTATCGCGAAATGGAAGATGTGGCTGAGCAAGTGCGAGATCAACTGCTGCGCTTGCCAGAAGCGGCGAAAGTCGAGATCTTTGGTATACAAGAACAGCGAGTGTTCATTGAGTTTGAAAATGCCAAAATGGCAGCGCTCGGTATCACGCCAAATCAATTAAAAGATCAACTTGCGGCTCGCAATATCGTTAATCCTGGCGGTTCAATTTATATTGAAGATGAAACTTTGGCGTTAGAGCCAAGTGGTAATTTTGAGTCAGTCGAAGATATTGCCAATACCATCATCAATGTGTCGGGTAGTCAGCAAGTGATCTTGCTTAGTGATATTGCTCGTGTCTATCGCGATTATGTTGACCCTGCGAAGAGCAAGGTGCGAGTTGCCCAGCAAAGTGGCATGACTATCGCCATTTCTATGCGTCAAGGTGGTAACAACCTACTGCTCGGTGAACAAGTCATTAATGCTCTGCATCATCTTGAATCGGTTTATCCGATTGGGGTTGAGTTCAAGCTGCTGTCATTCTTACCCAAAGAAGTTGAAAAGAAAGTCTCGGACTTTGTGTCTAACCTTGTACAAGCTGTGTTAGTCGTGACTGTGGTCATGTTGTTTAGTCTTGGTCTGAGAACTGGCCTGATTGTCGCGAGTCTTATTCCAATGAGTATGGTGTTAGGCATTTTGGTGATGTCGTTTTTCAATATCAGCATCGACCAAATTTCTTTGGCTGCATTGATCATCGCATTGGGTATGTTGGTAGACAACGGCATCGTGATGTCTGAGAATATCATGGTTCAGATGGAACGAGGGAAAGCGGCTATAGACGCAGCTGTTGATTCGGCACAAGAGCTGAAAATTCCATTGCTGGTGTCGTCTCTCACAACGGGCGCGGCATTTTTACCTATCTTTTTGGCAGAATCGACGACGGGGGAATATACCGCCTCGCTATTTAAAGTGGTGACCATTACCTTGCTATGTTCTTGGTTATTGGCGATGACCATGATCCCTATGCTATGTGTGTACTTCACGAAAGTGAAAAAAGAGTCTGCTAATTACGATACGGGCTTTTATCTGACTTATAAAAATATTTTAGCAGGACTGATTAAGTATCGTTGGTTCACGGTTCTAGGTTGTGTGGGTATGTTGTTTATTGCCATACAAGGTATGCAATATGTGCCTAAATTGTTCTTCCCACCGTCAGATCGTGATTATTTCAAAGTTGAGTTAGAGCTTCCTATAGGGACGCGCATTACTACGACAGAGTCGGTTGTACGTGATGTGGAGTCGTTTATTGCTAACAACTTAAAAGTAAATGAACAAACAGAGCAAGGTGTTACGGGTTGGGTAAGCTATATCGGTAACGGTGGACCTAGGTTCTTGTTAACACACAGTCCTGAGCCAACCAGCTCGAACTATGCCTTAATGATCATTACCACGACGTCGTACAAGCACATCGATAAGGTGATGAAGCAAATAGAAGAGTATGCGTTAGCACGTCACCCTGATCTGCTCTTAAAGCTGCGCAAAATCGAAAATGGCGCACCGATAGCCAACCCGGTTGAAGTGAGGTTGCTCGGTGATGACATCAATGTGCTTATGGGGATTGTTGATGAGTTAAAAGCGAAAATGCGTGAAACATCAGGCTTAAAGTCAATCAGCGATGATTGGGGTTTACCAATTAAAAAGCTGCAGATAAAAATAGACCAAGCACGGGCTCGCAGAGCGGGCTTGTCTAGCCGAGATATTGCAAACTCTCTACAAACTGGTTTAAGCGGTATGGAGCTCACTAAGTATCGTGAAGGTGACGAGCTTATACCAATTACCTTGCGTTCAATCGCAGGTGATAGGCAAGATATTGGCAAACTTGAAGCCATGGTAGTTTATTCACAAGCAACAGGCCGTTCTGTGCCACTTAAGCAAGTTGCTGACATCGAAGTTGTTTGGGAAAGCGCCCAGATTTTACGTCGTGATCGCCTTAAAGCCGTAAAAGTTGGGGCGCAAATCGAAGGCATTACCGCCAATGAAGGATTTGCCCAGCTGGTTCCTTGGCTTGAAGAGCAAAAAGCAAATTGGCCTTATGGTTATGACTATGAACTTGGTGGTGAGGCCGAATCATCGGGCAAAGCCAATCAGTCAATTGCCGATAAGATGCCGATTGCCATCTTTATTATCGTGATTTTATTAATTGGCCAGTTTAACTCAATCCGTAAGTCAGTCATTGTGCTTACAACGATCCCACTGGGTTTTGTCGGAGTCGTTGCTGCGCTCTTACTTGGCCAGTCATTCTTTGGCTTTATGACGTTACTGGGTGTGATTTCACTGGCGGGTATCGTGATCAATAACGCGATTGTATTGCTTGAGCGTATTAAGATGGAGTTAGATGAAGATAACAGTAATCCCATACAGGCCATTATTTATGCTGCACAACAGCGTATGCGACCGATTTTACTGACAACCGCGACAACAGTTTTGGGATTAATTCCACTGTACTTAGGCGGTGGCGAAATGTGGGAGCCGATGGCGCTGACCATTATGGGCGGGTTGTTGTTCTCGACCCTTTTGACCTTAGGTGTTGTGCCAGTACTGTATGCGTTACTTTTCGGTATAAAAAAGTAACAGTTTAGAATTTAGCGTTTATAAGTGTAAAAGTGTGTAATTGTGGCCCTAAAAAGGTTCCCATTACGCACTTTTTTGCTCATTATAGAGACGAAAGTCTTTTAGGAGGTCATCATGAAAAAGTTATGTTTCACCTTACTCGCTTTGAGTATGTCATTTTTAAGTATTGCTGGAGAGGCGAAAGTTACTTGGAAAGACTTTAACGATTACCGCGATGTCTATCCAGGAAACGAAGTGAAAGGCGCATATCACAAACGTGTCGCTAAGCAGTTTGAAAAGCATATTAGCAAACTGGCTGAGCAGTTACCTGAAGGTTACAAACTGAATGTGACTTTTGATGACATAGACCTTGCTGGCGACGCGAGAATGAATATGCAAGATATACGTGTGATAAAGCCAATTTATTTCCCTAGATTGACCATCAGTTATACCGTACAAGATAAATCAGGCGCGACGGTAAGTAGTGCTGAAAAGCTAGTATTAAAAGATATGAGCTTTATGGATCGTATCAAGAGAGGTCGTGAGACGTCTTTCTACTATGAAAAACAGCTATTGAGTGAGTGGTTTGCAGATCAGGTGTTAATTAAAACCAACGCATAGTTAGCCAGACCAAATTGCCCTAAATAATAAAGCCTGCAGTTGCAGGCTTTATTATTTGCATTACTTAACGCGTTTTCAATTACTCAGGCTGGTGTTTAACCCCGTTTTTGATCCAATCAGCCGCAGGTTTTCCTTTGAGGTGATGATCAAAGTATTCCATCATACGGACTGAGAAATCCACTTGATTCGGGAATTTCTTCAGGTGATGCGGTTCGCCCTCGTATTGTAAGAAGATAGCATCTTTATTATGCCTGCGAAGTGCAAGGTAGTATTGAATACCTTCTTGCCAAGGCACAGCACCATCGTCATCACCAAACATGATCAGCACAGGTGTATTTACTTTGTCGGCAAAGAATACAGGCGAGTTTTCAATGTATAAATCGAGTGCTTGTGTCAGGGGTTTACCAATACGGCTCTGACCAGTTTCATACTGGAACTGACGAGCAAGGCCCGACTTTAAACGAATACCACTATATGCCGATGTCATATTCGATACAGGGGCACCTGATACAACGGCTTTAAACATATCGGTTTGCGTGATCATAAAGGCACTTTGGTAGCCTGCCCAAGAGTGGCCTTGTAAGCCAATTTTCTCAGGATGTGCTACACCCATATCAATCAGTTTTTGTGCGGCGTTGATCATGGTTTGAGTTGATGATGGACCTGGCTTACCAATTTCAAAACGAATATCAGGTAAGAACAATGCGTAACCGTTCGAGGTAAACATTGGGAAGTTCGGTCTGTGGTTTAACTCCATTTTCGGGAAGTTATACATGCGTTGGCTCATATAGCGGTAGAAATAAATCACCGTAGGTACTTTATCGCCTTCTTTATAGCCAGCAGGTTTGATTAGCACACCTTGTAAGTCTTCGCCGTTATAACCTTTATACTGCACTAATTCAGGCTTGCCACCCCATGCAAAGTTTTTAACTTGTGGGTTTAAGTTTGTCACTTTTTTAGGTTTAGCGAATGTGCTGATGGTTTGCCAAAAATCAGGGAACTGATGATAGCTTTCTTTGGTGAAAATGAGCTTGTCGGCGTGTTTAGCTTTAGCGACTAGTGCATAGCGGGCTTCGCCTTCTAGCACTGTTTTTACTTTACCTGTTGCTAAATCGAGTGTTGCTACGCCCGACTGTTTATTTTCAGTGTTGTGGGTATGCAGCATTAAGGTGTCGTTTGCAGTAAAACCAAGCTGGTTTTTATCAAGATACTTTACGCGGTATTGGGTGTTTGTTTCGCGGCCCTTTGTTAAACGCGTTGCTTGTTTTGTTTTGACATCGAACGCCCAAATATCATACTTCGAGTAGACATACACAACTGAACCATCAAGTTGCCAACCTGCAAAGCCATAGCCAGGTTGCTCGCTCGGGTAGTCATGCTTGTCGTCGGCGAAAATCGCCTCTCTGATAGCTTTGGTTAGAGGTGACAGAGATTGCGATGTTAAGTCTTTTAACCAAACCTGCTGGTCTTTAAAGAATGCAGCATGGCTACCTGTCGGAGATAGGCTAGGTCTAAACGGCGAGCCTTCGATGATCTTGGTTTGCTCGCCAGTTTTCACATTAATGGCTGCATAATCGTTGAAGAAGCCTTCATACATGATGCGCTTTAAATGTGGCTTATCGTTACTTGCGAGTAAGAAGTTCGCTTCGGTGTTTAAGCGAATATTTGGCGCTTGCTCGTTAGCAAGCTGCACAACTTGCTCACCATTTAGATGATAAACCGCTTGATAGTGGCGGTTTTTGTTCGCTTGTTGCCATGTTTTAGCTTCACGGGTTTTAATTTCAGCATCATTATTGTGCCAAACCTGTAGGCCTTTTTGAGCGCGAATGGTGTCGAAGTCAGTGAGTGACGCCTCGTCTTCGTATTTTAGCTCTTTTTCTTTAGCTTCAAGCAGGGGGCGGTTTTGGAAGTATAAGCGCTCGCCTTGCTCAGACCAGGTTAGTTTGGCCGTTTTACCAATGAACCACCCTGTTGGGTTATCAATCTCTTTTAATGTATTGGTGTCGCTGTGCCATAGGGTAATTTGATGATCGCGACGGCGAGTATCGTCGTTGACATAATTTGCCATGTTAAAGGCAACAATAGGCTTGTTAGGGTGCCAAATTGCTTGGCTTAAGGTGACACCTGGCTCGTCAAATAAACTGCTTTGCGTTTGTGTATTTAAATCAAAAAATCCAATGTGGTTTTTTGCGCCATGTTCATCGTGAACATTAAATAAAACGCCATATTCTTTAGGGCTCAGTGCAAACTTACCAACATGCTCAATGGTAGTTTTGCTCATATCACGCAGGTTTACGATTACTAGTGAGTAAAACTTATCTTTCTTATCTGCCTTAATTTCATTTTCAGGCTTATCGTCTTTTTTGTCTGTTTTATCGCCTTCTGGTTTTTCTTTGGTGCGATAAGCAAGCCAGTTACCGTCATCACTGATTTGATAATCAACTACTTCAGCAAAGGTGGTTTGCTTATGAGTTTGGGTATCAACCAAAATGAGATGATTTTTTAATTTCTTCTTATCTTTTTTCTTGGTGGTTTCTTTTTCTAAAAGGGTAGGCACTTGGGTGAATGTCACCCAGTTTGCAGCCTTGTTGATCTGTGGCTTAGTGCCTTGCGGAACACGCGCAATGACCTTGTTGGTATTTAAATCGTAGACTAAGCCTTCACTGTTGCCGCGATAGGGCTTTGCAGAAAAAGTCAGAAATTGGCCGTTTTCAGAAAGTTGCTGGCCTTGTGCATAGCGAAAATCAAATACATCTTTAAATTCAAGATTTGATTTCGCCGCAACAGGCAAGCTGCACAGCACACTGGCTGCAATAAGAGAGTGGAACGCCTTCATGGTGCAAACCTAATTTTACTTATAAAGGTTTTTTTTATCACGCAGCAGGTAAAGACAAAAGGGCGATGCGGTCAATAACAGTAAGATACCAATCCTCAATAATACTTAATCATTTTGAGGGATTAAAACTGACGTTAGCTTCGTTGAAAATTTCTTATTTAGAACAACTAAATAGCAAAATCTTCGCCTTGCCTACATGGAAGTAGGTACCTCAGCGATAGCAGGACGCCTAAGCGGTGCTACCGACAAATTTTACTTGCCTCAAAATAGATCACTTAATTAAGAGGATTGGTATGAGAGGTGAAACAGTGATTTGTGGACACAAAAAAAGCGACATCTGTCGCTTTTTGGAATTTAATTGGCGATTAAGCTAACCAGATTTTTTGTAATTCTTGCCACTGTGCTTCAAATTGACTGCTTGGGCGGGTTTTAAAATCACTGCGAACAAACTGGTTCATTTTTCCTTCGATGTAAGCCAAGAAGAAATTGGCTAATGCCGCTTCGTCGGTAGTAAAGGCTTTACCTTCTCGAAGTTTACGTTCACGAAGAACTTGTTTGAATTGGGTTTCTAACTTTTCAAACAGGCCTTGAATGCGCTCACGCAAACGCTCTTGTTCACCTTGTAGTGCATCCCCAGTAAGAATACGTGTGATCCCCGGGTTCTTTTCTGCAAACGCTAGAATAAGCAGCAAAATGTTATAAACACGACCCTGCGTTTCTTTTTCGTTATCTAAAATGATGTTGATACGAGAAAGTAGGGTGTCTTCAATGAATTCAATTAAACCTTCAAACATGCGGGCTTTGCTTGGGAAGTGACGATATAACGCCGCTTCAGATACGCCTACTTCAGCCGCTAATTTGGCTGTTGTGATACGTTGACCAGGGCTGGTTTCAAGCATTTGTGCGAGAGATTGTAGTATTTGCTCTTTGCGATTACTGCGCTTAGTCGCTGGCATGAATGGTCCTTTAATTTATCGTTATTATGTTCTATTTGTACTTTGTATTATGCGGGGCATAATTTAGTGTAAGCCCCAACAAGCTCACACTTTGTTGGGGTTATGTTAATGGTTTATTCAGCTTGGTGCCAGTGTTTTAAAGTGACTTTCATTCATGTTTTGTACTGAAAAAAATACACCTTTGTAAGCCTTTGTTTTAAAGGTTTTTATAGCTTTTCGGCAAGTGCCTCTAGTAGAGACGTTGCTAGCTCGGCTTTACTATTAACCCCTAAATTTCGCTGATCATCATGCCAGAACAATGTTAACGCATTGTGATCGGAGTTAAAGCCAAGTCCTTCTTGAGAGACATCATTGGCGCAGATCATATTGAGGTTTTTCTTTTCTAATTTTCCTTTGGCATATTTTTCAACATCTTGCGTTTCAGCCGCAAAACCTACCGTATAAGGACGATTGTTTTGAAGAGCGGCTACTTCGGCAATGATGTCTGGGTTTTTCACCATAGTGAGGGTGATCTCGTCACCTTGTTTTTTGATTTTTTGCTCTGCGACATTGGCTGCGCGATAGTCTGCAACGGCAGCACAACCGATAAAAATATCTGAGTTTTGTGCTTGCTCAAGCGCGGCATCTCGCATCTCTAATGCACTACTGACTTTGATGACTTCAGCCTCTGCTGGTGGCGTTAAAGTCACAGGGCCAGAAATAAGGGTCACTTTCGCGCCTAATTTAAGAGCCGCTTCAGCAATGGCATAGCCCATTTTGCCTGAGCTATGGTTGCTAATATAACGCACTGGGTCGAGGGCTTCACGGGTTGGGCCAGCAGTAATGGCAACCGTTTTACCTGCCAGCAAGGGTTCAATGTCATCGCGTGTACAAAGCTCAACGAGTTCCATTGGCTCTAGCATTCGACCCGCACCTACATCGCCACATGCTTGTTCGCCTTTACCCGGGCCCCAAATATCCACGCCACGATCAGCCAGGGTTTTTAAGTTGGCTTGCGTTGCTGCGTGGGCATACATTTGTTGGTTCATTGCGGGTGCAATAGCGATTTTTGCCGGTGTGGCAAGTAATAATGTGGTGAGTAAATCGTCGGCAATACCTGCTGCCATTTTCGCGATGATGTTTGAACTTGCTGGGGCAACGAGAATTAAGTCAGCCCATTTAGCAAACTCAATATGGCCCATGGCCGCCTCTGCGTTTGGATCGAGTAAAGAATCAGAAACAGGTTCTCCAGAGACCGCTTGCATAGTCAGTGGGGTAATAAAGTGCTTGGCAGAGTCGGTCATGACTACTTTGACGTTGCAGTTACGCTCTTTTAAGCGTCGTACTAATTCTGCACATTTATAAGCAGCAATACCGCCACTGATCCCCAAAACAATATTTTTTGCCTGTTTCATAGCTTGTTAAATCCAGTAAAAACATGCCTAAACTCTATCATAGAGAAGTGACTGAGGGGTAACCTGCTTTTGTCTTTTATATGCCTTCGACTACACTTTAGAGCCTAGGAACAAAGGAATTAAGGACAAATTATGCAATTGAGTGCATTACCAAAACATACCCTACCGAGAGAAAAGCTACTTAAAAAAGGCCCGCATGCATTGAGCGATGCAGAACTTTTGGCAATATTCTTAAGAACAGGTATCGCCGGCATGAATGCCATTGAATTGGCAGAATCACTATTAACGCAAAGTAGGTCATTACAAAACTTGTTTAATGCCAGTCTAAAAGAGTTTTCAGCGTTAAAGGGCTTGGGAGAGGCTAAATATGTACAATTACAAGCCGTGCTTGAATTGAGTAAACGTTATATGCGTGAAGCATGTCTACGTGACACGGTATTCAATTCGCCCGATGCGGTGAATGACTACTTGTGTTTGCAATTAAAAGGGTTAGAGCACGAAGTGTTTATGGCACTATATTTAGATAACCAGAACCAACTTATTCATGACGAGATTTTATTTAATGGCACAATAAACGCGGCGAGTGTTTATCCTAGAGAAGTGGTTAAAGCGGCATTAAAACATAATGCCGCGTCATTAATTTTTGCGCACAACCATCCCAGTGGTATTGCTGAGCCAAGCGAAGCCGATAAGTTAATTACCCAAAAATTGCAAAAAGCCCTCGCTTTAGTGGACATTCATGTATTAGATCACCTTATTGTCGCAGGGAATCGCTGCATATCTTTTGCACAGCGAGGCTTGATTTAAGTGATTTACAGAAAGAAAACGTTAAAAAACGTAGCTTTGCTCAAAATATTGCAAATTAGTTTAATTTAAATGCAGTTTTTACTTTCCTAAGCACGATTCGATCATTATAATTGGCCGCTATCAAATTTACATATGAGCTGATTGATAGGACTAGATCCTTGATCTTTGCCTGCTAATGCTGTATAAAGAGCGCCCTCTGATTTACCCCAGGGCAAACAGTTAAGGCCCAAGGGAAAATTAAGCTCGAGCGAAGTTATTGGAGATATATAGACATGTCTAAAGTCTGTCAAGTTACAGGTAAGCGCCCAGTGGTAGGTAACCACCGTTCACACGCGCGCAACGCTACTAAGCGTCGCTTCCTACCTAACCTACAAACACACCGTTTCTGGGTTGAAAGCGAAAAACGTTTTGTTACTTTACGTACTACTACTAAAGGTATGCGTATTATCGATAAAAAAGGCATCGACGCGGTATTAGTAGATATCCGTGCTCGCGGCGAAAAAGTTTAAGGAGCTGAATCATGCGTGATAAGATCCGTTTAGTTTCAACTGCTGGTACTGGTTATTTCTACACTACCGACAAGAACAAGCGTAACATGCCTGAAAAAATGGAAATCAAAAAGTACGATCCTAAAGTACGTAAGCACGTGATTTTCAAAGAAGCTAAAATCAAGTAATTTTAGTTTTAAAGAATTCAAAAACCCAGCCTCGGCTGGGTTTTTTGTTTTTTTAATAAAGCTTGTTTCTAGATTCAAAAAAGCCATCTATACAAAGTATGATGGTTTTTCTATTTATATTCATTAACTAAAGTTTAATTAGTATTATTTAATTGTCGCGAATGGTGTGCCCATACGAGTTACTGTTTCAGGCTGCTCACTATCTAAGAAGTCAGCTTGATCTTTACCCCAAGCTAAAATGACCGTTGAGCCTAGCTTAAAGCGGCCCATTTCATCGCCTTTCTTTAAATGGATTGCTTTGTCGCCTTCAACAGGGTAGTTCCATGTCATTACGTCACGACCTGCAGGTGGTGTAACTGTCCCTGCCCAAATCGTTTCGATGCTTGCCACAATGGTTGCGCCGACTAAAGTCATTGCCAGTGGGCCTACTTTGGTATCAAAAATAGCCACTACACGCTCGTTACGCGCAAACAAGTTAGGCACATTTTTCGCTGTAAGTGGATTTACAGAGAATAAATCGCCCGGTACGTAAATCATCTTTCGTAGTGTACCGTCAATTGGCATGTGGATACGGTGATAGTCTTTTGGTGCCAAGTAAATACAGGCAAATTTACCGCCCATAAATGGGTCTGCATCGTCTTTATCTCCACCATGTAGGTCTTGTACGCTGTAGTTGTGGCCTTTAGCTTGAATAAGCTGACCATCAACAATATCGCCTAATTGACTGATAGCGCCATCTACAGGGTGAGTAATGATGCTTTCATCTTCTGTTAATGGGCGAATACCTGGTTTTAATGGGCGAGTAAAGAACTCATTAAAGGTTTTATAGTGCGCAGGATCTTCGTAAAGTGCCTCGCTCATATCAATCTTATACTGCTTGATAAACGCCTTAATCAAAGAAGTTGTCACGGAGCCCGCTTCAGCGGCAGCCAATTTACCAACTAGGCGAGAGATCCCATGCTTAGGCATGGCGTATTGCATGGCAATTTTAAATTTATCCATGGGGACTATAAATTCCTAATAATAATTAGCGCAGATACTAACATATAAACTGTAATTTTTTTAAACTCTTGGCGCGCGAGCACCCGCGCGGCCATCGGCCATTGATTCGAGAATACGGTGGTAGCTGTCAAAGCGTAATTCAGTAATTTTACCCTCATCAACCGCTTCTACCAATATACACCCAGGGTCATTAAGGTGCTTACAATCTCTAAAGCGACAACCGCCTATATACTCACGAAACTCTTTAAAGCACCAAGTTACGCGTTCAACATCTAGGTGCCATAAACCAAACTCACGGATCCCTGGTGAATCAATCAGGTTTCCGCCGCTAGGTAAGTGATGTAATCGTGACACAGTCGTGGTGTGTTGACCTAGGCCGCTATTTTCAGAGACTTCTTTGGTAAGAATATCTGCATCAGGCAAAACGGTATTGACGAGTGTTGATTTACCAACCCCAGATTGACCTACAAAGATGTTGTTTTTACCCACTAAGACTTGCTTAAGCGCGTCGATACCTTCGCCGGTTTTAGTACTGACAAGGTGAATTTTATAATCTAATTCACGATAGATATCTAAAATCTCGTTAATGAACTCGAGACCTTCGTCATCAATCAAGTCGATTTTATTGAGCACTAAAATGGGCTCGATACCCATATCTTCACAAGCCACTAAATATCGGTCGATAATCTGTGGGGTGAACTCAGGTAAAATTGCAGACACCATTAATATTTGGTCAATGTTTGCTGCAACAACTTTAACGCCATCATAAAAGTCAGGGCGGGTAAGTTGCGAACGACGCTCTTCAATGGCTTCGATAACCCCAGCTAAATCGCCATCACTGACTTTGGCACGACGAAAGAATACTTCATCACCGCATACTAGACCGCCAACGGTTCTGCGAATGTTACAGCGCAAAACTTCGCCATCAGACGTTTCTATATCGGCATGTTGGCCGAAACGACTGATCACCACTGCATTTTCAGTTGGACCTAAATTGTCGGTTTGCCACTGAGTATCTTGTTGCTCGCTATGCTGTTGTTTAGCTTTACGCAAGCGTTTTTGATGGTTGGCACTGATCCGACGGGATTGGCCTTTACTGAGTTTCTTTTGTTTTGCCATAGTTACTTAGCTTGTCACTGATCAAAAATGCAATTAATAAAATTGCCTAAAATCACTCTGTTTACTTTGTGAGCATGGCTTAAATGGGCTATAACTCAATTAAATTAAGCGCTTTTAAAAAAAAAGCTTTAGGTAAACAAGTGAAGCTAATATGATATATCTAATTGCATTGGATCTAAAGGAAGTACCGCTAAGGTAGTTTATGTCTTTTAATGAATCAAATTTGATCTGGCTAGATCTTGAAATGACGGGCTTAGAGCCTAAAACAGATAAAATCTTAGAAATTGCTACGGTTATTACCGATGGCGATTTAAATGTATTAGCTGAAGGCCCTGTTATTGCTATTCATCAAAGTGATGAGTTGTTAGATAACATGGACGAATGGTGTACCAATCAACACGGTCGTTCAGGTTTGACAGCTCGCTGTAAGGCCAGTAAGTTCACTGAAGACGATGCCATTGCACAAACTTTAGAGTTTTTAAAAGAGTGGGTACCACCAGGCAGCTCGCCTATGTGTGGTAATTCGATTGGTCAGGACCGCCGCTTTTTAAATAAGTATATGCCTGAACTTGAGGCTTACTTTCACTATCGCAACCTAGATGTGAGTACAGTGAAAGAGCTAGCTCGCCGCTGGAAGCCTGAATTGCTTGGTGAAGTTAAAAAGAAAAGCTCACACCTTGCACTAGACGACATAAAAGATTCAATAATGGAATTAAAGGTTTATAAAGAAAAGTTCTTTAATCTTTAAAAACTGCTTGCAAAGCACCTGCATTATTGTAAAATCCTGCCCCGCTTAAGAGAGTAACTCTGCGGGGTTTCTTGTTTTAAAGCGCAGCAATTATATTGCTAACTATGGAATGCGGCACTAGCTCAGCTGCTCCAGGTAACAGACGCGACCTTTGCGATGTTGCTAACAATACAGAGCTAACTATGGAATGCGGCACTAGCTCAGCTGGTAGAGCGCGACCTTGCCAAGGTCGAGGTCACGAGTTCGAACCTCGTGTGCCGCTCC
>NZ_JBWVBR010000024.1:0-61476 GCF_056629255.1 Pseudoalteromonas sp. NFXS53
ATTTAGTGCAGCCTATGAAGGTGGCGCACTTTACCAGATAGGTGCTGGTGTTGTAGCAACTATCGTTGAGTAATATCAACTTTAGTTAATGCCACAAAGCATTAAAAAAACCGAGCTTAGGCTCGGTTTTTTGTTTTTAGGGTAGAGGTTTAGTAGTTGTGAAACTTACTTCAAGCTAGTTATAAGTTGTAATTCATCCATGAAGCAGGGTTCCTCAAGGCCTCTTATAAATCTAATAGCAGATTAGCTATTGTTAAATTGGCTTGCTTCACCTTGTGCAAAAGGAATGAAGCACTACGTGCTTGTCATTAAACTTTTGCATCATTCTTGCGCAAAAAGACCGCCCTCACTTCATTCGCAGTCTGTAACCTTTTGATCTATTTTTACCACTTTGTGTTTTGTTATGGGTGCTGTTGTTTTCTTGAACCGATTATGCAAACATGTGATTTGCTAACGATTTGTTAGCAAATTGATATTCAATTAAAAGGAAAATTAAAATGACAGCAATCTATAACTTCTTTGCAGCACTGTTTTTAAGCACTGCTCCTGTAAGTGAATTACCGAAAGAGCCAGTAATTGAGCCTCAAAGCAAGGTATGCATTCCTATGCCGATAGGCGATGAATGGGACTTTGAGTGTATTGACCCATATGGTATGGGTTAATTAATTTAGCCTTTTTATACCTCTATGTTTCAATTACTTTAACCCTAAATGGAAGTTTAGGGTTTTCTATATAGTGACTAAATTACCCATGAACAATAAGTTCAAAATAATATTTTTTACCCTCTTTTTTGCGTTGCTTGGATCTGCTTTCTTAAAACAAGGCTTGATTACAGCAACATTGTTTTCCTCTATTGCAATCTTATTCTTGATGAGTGGTCCTGAAAAAGAGGAGAATATTTTATGGTTGATTATTTTTAGTATTTTAGCGGTGTCTTTAATTGGGTCGATCGTTTTCGCTATTCAGCACAGTTTAGAACATTACTGGTACTTGCCATATGTGTTATCTAGTTTATTGCTTGTGTATTGGGTCGTAATAGGCAGTAAAGAAAATAACGGTGTGGTGTTGTTTTTGAAAAATAGGCGACCTATACAAATAGTTGGTATTGGGTTTTTACTTCTTTATCCAATCGCAGGGCTCTTAACTATGAGTTTAAACAGTGCTATTGATCATATGAATGGACTAGCGCTTGGACTTGGGCTTTTAGCATCGAATAAGTGGGTCAAGGTAAGGTAAACCTCAGGCAAAGCTAGTAACAGTAGTTAAAAAAACCGAACTTCAGAAGTTCGGTTTTGCTTTTGAATAAGTGCTAGAAAGAGCTTTAAATAAGCTCATTTCTCTATGCGCTCTATCACTAACCTTTCGTGCTTACTTTCTCTGCGTATTCTTCAGCTTGACGCCATACGCGCATGGTGTTGCCACCTAAGATTTTCTTAATTTGCGCTTCGTTATAGCCGCGGTCTAATAACCCTTGCACTAGATTAGGGTAAGTTGATACGTCTTTTAGCCCGATAGGTAGTGAGTCACCCACGCCATCGTAGTCAGAGCCAATACCAACATAATCAATACCAATAAGTTTGACTACATGGTCAATGTGATCAAGAACTTGCTCTAGTGTTGCGAACGGGAATGGATTTTTAGCACGGTAAGCTGCGGCGAAATCAGTCGTTGCTTTACCTCTGTCTTCGGCTTCTTTTTTCGCTGCGTTACGTTTGTCGTACCAACCACGTGATGCACTAGTCACAAAGCTTGAACCAAAGTTAATTTGGATCACGCCGCCATTTTTCTTTAGAGCTAACAGCATGTCGTCATCCATATTACGCTCAAAGCCTGGCGTGTATTTACGTAATGAAGAGTGTGATGCAATGACTGGCACTTTTGATAGTTCCATAACTTGATAAAACGCGTCATCAGAAATGTGAGATACATCGATCAGCATACCGATATTGTTCATCTCTTTTACTAGCTCTTTACCGAATGGGCTTAAGCCTTTCCATTTGCGTCGCAAGTCATAAGAAGAATCTGAGATATGATTGCTTTGAGAGTGTGCCAAAGTGATGTAGCGAACACCGCGATCATAGAAGTGCTTTAGGTTCTTCATGTCGCCTTCCATCGGCGAGCCGTTTTCCATACCCATGGCAATCGACATTTTACCTTGCTTGAAGTGCTTGTATGCATCTTTATATGAATAAGCCATCGCGAACTTTTCAGGCGCACGGAATACCAGTGCTTCCATGCCATCAATTAATTGGTTCGCTAATTGGTAGCTTTTACCCTTGCCTTCAAACTCTAAACTGGCAGGAATATAAATTGACATAAATGGTACATTTAAGCCGCCTTTTTTCGCACGAGGATAATCAAAGTCACCGCCTTCAGTTGCCTTACTGACATCATCCCATTTGTCGGCGATACGGTAAGGCACATCAATATGGGTATCGATTAGAATGCTTTGTTTAGCAATACGCTCGGCACGCTCTGATGCTGTATATTGCTTTTCTGCTGCTGATAGGTTTGCACTGGCAATCGCTAACGCGAGTGCGGCAAGAGTAAAAGTTGCTTTCATGGCTCAGTCTTTTATTGTTTTAAGTACTTTGATTGTAACAACAATTTCTTCGTCCTGTATATTCTCCGCTTATCCTCTTTTCTGACCACTTGTCACATTTCGCAAATAGCCATGGGGTGTTTTCCATATAGTTATACCCAACAGAGGCACACAGCCTAAAAAATTAAAAATTTAAGGAAAACAACATGTCTACATTCAATGCTAAAACAATCCGTCGTACTTTAATTGCAGCTATTTTAGGTTCGGCATCAAGTGCAGCGATTGCGGCGGAGGGTACCCAAACACAACAAGAAGAGAAGGTAGAAGCTGCGGCCAAGCTTGAGCTTAAGGAAGGTTTCAATATCAGTATGCAAAGTAATGAAATTGATAATGTTTTTGAAGGTAGTGGCCTGGGCATAAGTTATCAGACGAACTTTGGTAACCTGCTAACAGCACATGATGAGCGTTTAAATATTTATGGCCGAATGCATTATCAAATCAACCGCAGTGATGAAGATGCTCAGCTTGCTCAGGCTGATATCACACTGGGTTTGAATTTCGCTCACTCTGACAAGTTGCACGTTTATTTAGAGTCAGCGATGTTACAACAAGATGTGTCAGGTCAACCGCAAAGCTTTACTCGCAGCTATGATGTCACGCGTTTAGGTGCACGCTACAACTTTAAAAAGAATTTTGTAATCAATGGTGCAGCAATTCATAGAAATGGCGATCAGAACGAATTAGGGTATCGCATCGCTGTAGAATCAACCAAGAAAGATGCTTACTCAGTAGGTATGGGGTTTAGCAGTGTGGGTGACAATGATTCACTGTTTATTTCAATTTTTTCAAAGTTCTAAGTTGGTAATGAAAGCGCGCATGGGTACAATTCATCGCGTTGAAACAAGGAGTATTGTACCTATGAAGAAGTATTGGCTGTGTCAGTTAGCTGTTTTTATTTTTATTTTTATTTTTATTTTTGAATTGATAATGGCTATAACAGTATTGAAAGTGTCAGTTGATATTCTGAATGGGTTACTTTGGCGCTCGAGTGTTCAAATAGCTTCATTTATATTATTGACCCATTTAATTCTAAAGCATGGTGGTAATTGGCTCGCTGATAAAATGAAATCGGCCCGTATTACTATTTGGCATATGGCAGTACTAAGCCTTGGTGTGGCGAGCTTACAAATAGTTTCGTTACATACAGTGATTCCATTCTTGTCTCCTCAGGGAATTTCAGATGTGGTAATGCAGATTGAAGGCGGGGATAAAATTGATCTCAATAACGAGAGTGCCGGTTTATTTGCTTCGTTTATAAGTACTTACCTAAAGAGTTTGGTATGGGCTTTCTGTTATTTAGCAATCGTATCTCGCAGGGAGAAGAAAATGTTGAAAAAGCAGTTAAAAGAGCAGCAACTCGCCAGCTTACAAAATCAGATAAACCCACATTTTCTATTCAACTCGTTGAATACTATTCGCGGCATGATCTACCAAGACCAAGATAAAGCCGCAGATATCGTCACTCAGCTTTCAGAGTTGTTTAGGTATAACCTGACAACAGACTTACGGACACATGTCAGTGTTGAGGATGAGTGGCAAATTTGCGAAAACTACCTGGCTATTGAGCAAGTGAGATTTGGTGAGCGACTAAAAGTACGTTTTGATTGTCCGAAGGCACTGCTTAAAGCAACTTTGCCCAGTATGTCTCTACTTACACTCGTTGAAAATGCAGTGAAGCATGGTATTGCTCATCTTCCTAACGGAGGAGAGCTAAAGATCCATGTATCAGAGCGCGAAGGTAAAGTGCTGGTACAAGTCATTAACCCTTTTGATGAAGCTAGGGTTAAAAGTGGCACCCAGTTGGGGCTGGCAAACATTCAATCTCGATTAGAGCTTATGTTTGGGCAACAGGCAAAGCTGTTGATTTCACAAGAACGTCAGCAATTTAAAGCCATTATGGAGGTGCCCCATGCAGCCTAAAGCAACAATTAAAGTACTCATCATTGATGATGAGCCCTTGGCGCGTGCAGAGTTACAGCGTTTATTAAAAAAGCATAAGCAAATAGAGGTGCTGGCTGAAGCGCAAAATATTATCGAGGGGAAAGCCTTAGTCGATGACTTAGCGCCAGACGCAATATTCTTAGATATTGAAATGCCGGGAGGCACAGGGCTTGAGCTCGCTGAGCAATTAAAAGGTGAAATTCCTATCGTCTTCTGTACAGCGTATAACGAGTTTGCGGTGGATGCCTTTTCACTCAATGCAGTAGATTATTTACTAAAACCCGCAGCCCCAGCGCGGTTAGAGAAAGCCATTGAAAAGCTCACAAGTCTGCTATCAGAAACAGAAAGCACACAGCTTGAAGATGATTTTAAATTGATGGTGAAATTTGCAGACAAAATGAAAATCATCTTGTTGAGAGACATATTACGTTTTGAAAGTGTTGGTAACCATGCGGCAATTTACACCGAATTTGGCAAGTCTTATATTCATAGTTCGCTGAGTAAAATAGAAGCAAAACTTGACCCTAGTGTGTATTTGCGCGCAAGTCGCAGTGAAATAATTCGTTTGGATGCGGTGGTTCATCTAGAAGAAAGCATCAACTATGGGTTAACTGCAACTCTGAGTAATGGCTCAGAAGTCGACATATCTCGCCGCCAAGCTTCTGCGTTGAAAAAACAAATGAGCTTTGCAGCGTTTTAATAGCGGATTAAAAAAGCTCGCTTAGATAGACAATGATTACACTTAAGCGTAATCAGTGTCATAGCCTTCGGTATATTCTTCACTTTGCATGGCGTTGAATTGGGCTTTTGAGACGATATTGACCGACTCATGGAGTTCAGAGAACACAATTAGAGCTTCACCTGATTTGAGCTGAGCTTTTACTTGCTCCACTTTTGTTTCAGTGTTTACCTCAGCGTCACCGTAGTCGGTGCCTTCGCGATGTACATAATGTTCAATGAGGTTATTAAGCGTATTTGGATCAAGTTGCTGGTATGGAATGAGCATCTACTTCTGACCTTTAAGGAGCGATTGAAAATAATGGGGAACAGCTTTTTCAAGCCAAAACTCGGGTTTGAATGGATTCTTACCCCCAATAAAGCCGACATGACCGCCTTTTTTAGACACCGCCAAAGTGACTTGGTCGCTGACTTGTTCGGCTTTCGGCACAGCCTCTAAAGACAGCATAGGATCATCTTCGGCATGGATCAGCAAAGTGGGTGTCGCAATATGTTTTAAGAAAGGCTGAGCACTTGCTTGTGCATAATAATCTTCAGCACCCTCAAAGCCATGTAGTGGCGCTGTTAATTGATTATCAAACTGCCACAAGTCGTTAATACTGGCCAATTCTTGCTTGTTTAATTTAATCGCTTCACCGATCTGCGGGTATTTTCTGGCTGATGACTTTTTTAAACGGTCTAACAAGTATTTTTGATATAAACCAAAACAGCTTTTTCTGATCACCTGACACGAAGAAGAAAGATGATGGGGTGCTGAAACAACCGCTGCACCGCTGAGAACACTCTGTTTACCTTGCTCACCTAAATATTTGGCAAGTACATTCCCACCAAGAGAAAAGCCAACGGCAAATAAAGAACTTGGGTTGAAACGTGCTTTTAATGTTTGAATTAAAAACTGTAAGTCACCGGTTTCTCCGCTGTGATAAGCGCGCGGTAAGCGATTAGGTAAGCGTGAGCAGTTTCTAAAGTGCATGAGCACAGTATCAAAGCCTTGTTGAGTCAGGGCTTTGAGCATGCCTTTGGCATAAAAACTATCTAAGTTGCCTTCTAGGCCATGTAGCACAATGGCAAGAGGTGAGTCTTTTTTGCCTGTGCGACTCCAGGCTAACTCTAAAAAATCACCGTCGGGCGTCGTCAGTTCTTCATATTCCACATCAACGCGCTGAAAAGGCCTAAAAAAACGGGGCAAGATAGTTTGTGCATGGCGATTCGACATCCACCAAGCACTTTCAAACTGATAACTCATAATTCTTCTTATTTGCATACTCGCAGGCAGTGTAGCAAAGAGTCGAGATGGGTTAAATAAGTAGAACTGTCGAGATAAAGCTGAGAATGGGTGAGAAAGTGCCGAATATTGTACACAATCTTTCTGCTTCACAAATAAAAAGCACCCGACTAACTAGGTTAGTAAGGTGCTTTGTGCGTCGTGCTTAATTCGTCTCTATCGGGGAACAAATGCCTTTATTTAAAGTGGGTCAAAGGCAAGACCACAAAAAACTTTTATTCAGGAGCTTCTGACTCGTTAATCTTCTTCATGAAGTAATAAACGTAGTAAGCGCATAGCACAATCACTGTGCCCAAGATACCAAATGAAAGAAACAACACTGGGTCGCTAAAAAAATCTCTAAAGAATACGTTCATGGCCTTGGCCTCCTAATCACTCGATGAAGTAATCATAGGTGAGGGATGACGGGCTTGATATGATCGAGATCAAGTTTGTTTTCTGGTCAGCTTGGCTTAGGTTCAGAGCTTGATCTTGATCATGCTTTTTGCCGCTAAAGGCACTGGAAAAGGCGGTTTTTATCTTGCTCAGATAAATAAAGAGCGAGGTTATTAGCGCCGCTGTTGACGCTGATTGAACTAGGGAGCGCGTCTAATAATAAGCTTTGCTGTAATTTCTCAAGGGCTAACTCGTTTTCGAGCAACTGTCTGCGAATAACCGCATAGTCAGTGCGGTGAGAATGGTGTTTTTTTAGGTTTTGTCGGGTTAAGCGGTGTGGGTTTAGTAACTGAGCATCACTGAGCGCAGCGGCATTGTCGAGCGCTGAAAACTGAGTTGGTGTTAGTTGTAGCTTCAGACTGTCGAGGAATAACAGTAATAAACACACATTTACGTTTTTTTGCTGCTCGTCTTGTAGCTCGAGCAGCAAAGGTTGCACGCCATTTTTGCTATATATATCGCATGCAAATTGCCAAAATGTATCGGCCGTGAGTTTAGACATTAGGCGAGACTTGCCTCAAATGCAGCTTGCTTTTCTTCCATCTCTTCAAGCGCCATTAATAGGTCTTCTTCTATTTGGTTCACTTTTGGCGTTAACTCAGCTTGTTTGCCAAGCAGTTCGGTGAGTTTGGCTTTGTTTTCATCACTGTATAAATCGTTGTCGCCAAGCTGGGTTTCAACGTCAGATAACTGCTCTGAAAACTTGTCTAGTTGCTTTTCAAGCTTATCAATTTCTTTTTTCAAAGGTTGAACTGACTTTCTAAACTCAGCTTCAAGGCGTTTCACTTCTTTACGGTTACTGCTTGAATGCGCTTTAACTTCGACTTGCTCTTTCTTGCTGTCGGCTTTATTGGCATTCAATAACCACTGATAGTACTCATCTAAATCATAGCCAAATTGCGATACGCTGCCGTTATCTACCAGATAAAATTCATCGGCTGTATTTTTTAGCATGTGTCTATCGTGCGATACCGTCACCATCGCGCCTTCAAAGCCCTGCAGCGCCATAACAAGGGCATGACGCATTTCTAGGTCTAAGTGGTTGGTTGGCTCATCGAGTAGTAATAAGTTTGGTTTTTGGAATACCAACATGGCTAGAACTAAACGGGCTTTTTCACCTCCTGAGAAGGGGGCTACTGGCTCTAGAGCGCGATCACCGTTAAAGGCAAAGCCACCTAAAAAGTCACGTAGAGACTGTTCCGGCGCATCGGGTGCTAGGCGTTGTAAATGTGTCACAGCACTCGCTTGTAAATCTAGTGACTCAAGTTGGTGCTGCGCGAAGTAACCAATTTTCAACCCTTGATGTTGAAAGACTTCGCCAGATTGTGGCTGCAATTCGCCGGCAAGCAATTTGATCAGGGTTGATTTACCGGCACCGTTGCGACCAAGTAGTGCAATGCGGCTGCCTGGTACTAGGTTGAGCTTAATTTGATGCAAGATGGTGATGTCGCCATAGCCTGCTTGCGCGTTATCTAGCGTCATCAGTGGGTTGGGTAGTGCACTTGGCTCGGCAAATTCAAAATCGAATGGCGAATCAGCATGCGCCGGAGCCAGCTTTTCCATTCGCTCTAGGGCTTTTACACGGCTCTGTGCTTGTTTTGCTTTACTGGCTTTGGCTTTAAAGCGAGTAATGAATTTTTCTAAGTGAGCAATTTGCTCTTGTTGCTTGTCGAACAAGGCTTGTTGCTGTGCCATGCGTTCTGCTTTTTGACGTTCGAACTGGGAGTAATGGCCTTTGTAAACATTAATAAGACTACGGTCGATATGCCAAATTTGGTCCACCACAGCATCTAAAAATTCGCGGTCGTGAGAGATCAGCACCAGCGTGCCTGTGTACGCACGTAAAAAGCGCTCTAACCAGTAAACGGCATCTAAATCTAAGTGGTTAGTAGGTTCATCGAGTAGCAGTAAATCTGCATCGCGAATAAGTGCTTGAGCAAGGTTTAAGCGCATACGCCAACCACCTGAAAATGCGCTTACTGGATTATCGATTTGCTCGTTGCTGAAGCCTAAACCATGCAGAAGTTCACCGGCTTTTGCTTCAATGCTGTAGCCTTTGAGGTGCTCAATTTGTTGGTGTATTTGCGCTTGCTTTGCGCCGTCATCGCTCGCTTCTGCATCACGCAGTGCAATGCGGCAGGCGTAATATTCAGGATGACCTTGCAGTACATAATCAAGGGCACTGATCTCAAGTGCTGGGGTTTCTTGTTTTACCGAGGCGATTGACCAATCTTTTGGAAATTGAAACTCACCCGAATCTAACTGTAGTTCGCCCTTTAGCAATGCAAACAAAGATGATTTACCACAGCCATTGGCGCCGACAAGGCCGACTTTGTGCTCTGGAAAAAGTGTTGCACTGGCGTTTTTTAGTAGGGTTTTGCCACCGCGAAGTAGCTCGATATCTGACAGTTGGATCATAGTGTTACAGCAACAATAAATAATGGGGCTATCATAGCATGAAGTGCTTTGTGGGGCTCAACTCTATCTTCCATTTGAAGGTCGGTATTATTTCTGTAAACAGAGTGAACATGTTTCGTATAAATCGGGTATTGAGATAGAATAGAGCATAACTTAATCGCGGGTCGAGACGAAGATGAAACAGAAGAAACGCTTTATTGCTGGGGCAGTATGTCCTGAGTGTAATAAGCAAGATGTCATGATGCTATACAAAGAGCATGATGTAGAAAAAGTAGAATGTGTAGAGTGTGGTCACAAGATGACGCAACCAAAAGATGCAGTGCAAGCATCAACACGTCAATTTGAGCAAGTAATTGGCGTATTTAAGCCAGAATAACGCTGGCTTAAACGTATTTATTACTAACCAGGAGCTCGGTTAGTAATGCGGCGGTGGTGGCTCTTGATGCTGTGGCATTAACCCACTGTCACCCCCTTCTTTAATCTTTTGCGCTAATAATTCTAACTGGCGCTGCATTTTTGCTAAATGTTTTTGATGGGTGCGAAGCTCATCGTTTAGCGTTTCAATGGTATCGTCCTGAAAAGCAACTTTTGCTTCTAACTCCATTAAGCGGTTTTCTAAATCTGTCATTGTGTATCCAAATCGGTAAATATTTCTAGCAAACCACTTGAGCTTTCTGTGGTTAAAGCGCGCTCGTTATCAGTAAACGCAACATCAAACACCACCGCTGATTTAGGACGGCTGCCTTCTCTTGGCTTCACTAAAAAGGTATCTAGTTGTTGGCCGTTATTCACCCGCCAAAGCGATAATTCGCGATTCGGTGAACCTGTGGCAATGAGTGTCGCACTTTCATTGAAGCGAACGGCGCTAAAGATTTTCTGGCGAGCAATATACTGCAATTGTGATACGAGATCACCTGAAGTGAGCTGCCAGACACTGGCTTTTTTTAAACTGTCGGCGGTAAAGGCATATTGACCACTGGCATCTAAAGCCACTTTGGTGACGCGGCTGGGATGATTAAAACGGTGGAGTACTTGCCCAGTTTTAGTGTCCCAAAAATAGGCGGTGTAATCATTACCGCCACTTAACGCGAAATGACCGTTAGGTGATAACGCAATACTATTGATTTTTTCTTGATGGCCGAGGAACTCTAAGCGTCTGCCGTTGACTAAGTCGAGATGGACGATGACATTATCACTACGACCATACATTACATAGCGGCCTTGATTGCTAATTGCGATATCGCGGATCGTGGCAGTTTTTATTTGGTAATAGCCTTGGTTTTTACCGGTTTGAATATTCCAAACGGCAAATGTATCGTTGGCGGCAGTCACAGCAAAGCTGTTGTCATAGGCGATGGCGAGTGAATGCACTAGGTTTTCGGGATCTGCAGAATGCTGCCATTGGTATTTTAAGCCATGACTTTGATTGTCCCATAGGCTAACGCCATGCTCGACCGATGAGATTAAAGAATATCGACCGTCTGCAGAGATAGCGGCTGCAAATGAGCCTCGCACAGCATGCTCCACGGTATGTGACGCTTGTTTCGCCGAAGGGGTACATGCCAGTAGCAAGGTACAGATTACAGTAATAAGAAAGAGTCGAATACTTTGCATAGTTTAGGTTTTTTCCCTTAACGCTCTGTTTCACAAAGGGTACACTTGCGCTCATGTCCATATAAGGGCGCTTTTTATTGATAGTAGCGCATCAAAGCCGGAAAGTCGCGTTGTGAAGCTTGGATGACGATAGCCGCATGAGGATTGGCATCCAAGCATATGAATGATAATGTGGATACATAAATTTAACCTTTCAAGTAAATAGACAAGGCCACATAAGTGAGCCGGAGAAATAGAATGAAACAGACGATTAAACTGTCTTTAATTGCAGCGTCGGTATTGGCGCTAACTGCATGTAATCAAAAAGCAGAAGCTGAACAAAAGCCAGCAGAAGTAAAACTAGAAACAGAACTACAACAACAAGCTTATGGTATTGGTGCGTCTGTTGGTAATTTCTTGCAAAAAGATCTTGCTGATAAAAAAGAGATCGGTGTAGAGCTTGACCAAGAGCTTCTGATGCGTGGTTTTAAAGATGCATTAGCGGGTGAAGCAAAATTAGATGAAGCGAAAATTCGTGAAGTATTAACTGCGCTTGATACGACGGTTCGTGCTAAGCAAGCTGAAAGAGCCGAAGCGTTAGCAAAAGAAAGCAAAGAGAAAGGCATTCAATACTTAGCCGACAACGCTAAGAAAGAAGGTGTAACTGTGACTGAGTCTGGCCTTCAATATGAAGTGATCACTCAAGGTGACGGTAAAAAGCCAGTTGCAACAGACGTAGTAAAAGTACATTACAAAGGTACTTTAATTGATGGTACTGAGTTCGATAGCTCATACTCACGTAACGAGCCAGCGACATTTGGTCTACAACAAGTAATCAAAGGCTGGACTGAAGGTCTTCAGCTAATGCACGAAGGTTCTAAGTTTAAATTTACGATCCCTTCAGAGCTTGCTTACGGTGAACGTGACCTTGGTAAGATCCCTGCAAACTCAACGCTAGTATTTGAAGTTGAGTTACTTGAGATCCAACAAGAGAAAAAAGCGGCAGCAGCTGAGTAATATTGATTAATTAGGCCTTTCAAACCGAAAGGCTTAAAATAAAAAAAGGGTTCTAATGGAACCCTTTTTTGTGTCTAAAGTTTATCTTAATTCTGTTCTAATCAGTATGATTCGCGTAGAAGTTTTCGATTAACTCATCTTCTAGTTCAAAGCGTAATTCTAAAATTTCACCCAGCTTAGATAAGTCAGAGTCAAAATCTGACAATATGTTGTCTTGTGTTACTTCTGCATATTTGTCATTAAAATCTAAAGCCACATCAGTCGTTTCAGAGATACGAGGGTAGAGCGCATTAGCGAGTGCGACACTCTTAGGGCCTTTTTCTTTACATGCCTGAACGATGTTATCGTACACTTCAAAGTGACCTGCTGATAAATAATCCATGAGGATTTGGCAAAACCCTTGAATTTGAACCTGATCTGGCAGGGCGTGATCTTTTTTATCGTATGGCGCAAAACCTGCTAATTTACAAAACTGTAATAACAATTCTTGACGCTCAGTTAACCATGCATCGATGACACTATGACTGCCACCCCATTTTTGTTGTGCCTGTTCAAATCTAGATAGCATAGTAACCTCCTTTCGCGTTTCTATGACTCTATAAGAAGAAAATCTTGCTCAAAGGTCAACCATTATTTTCATTTTTTGTGCGGGAGGATTTGTAAGTTATTGAAATGTTGGTGGTTATATTTTTGTTTAATTTGAGGGAATAAAAAAACCACCCGAAGGTGGTTTATCAATAGGTTTAGCAGTTTTTATTATTATTAAAATTTAAAATTATTTTTATTATTAAAGGTGTTTTGTTGTTATTTTTTTAACGCGGGGCAAGTTATATCAAGCTTTTTTTGTTGTTGCAAATAGTTTAACAAGATGTTTTTTAATTTTTTTGCTTGTCTTTCCATAAGTGATTGAAGCATTGATGATTTAATCTAGATCATGACAAATCACTTTGCTTGGGCGTTTAGATAGAGCCTGCGCATAATTAGTGATACAATTTGCGCAATTTTTTAGGCTTTGGAATCGAGATACGCTATGAGCGAATTGAAAAACGATCGTTATTTACGTGCGTTAATGAAACAACCTGTTGATGTAACGCCAGTATGGATGATGCGTCAGGCTGGACGTTATTTACCAGAGTATCGCGCAACACGTGCGCAAGCTGGTGACTTTATGAGTTTGTGTAAAAACGCAGAATTGGCATGTGAAGTTACTTTGCAACCACTTCGTCGTTATCCGTTAGACGCGGCAATTCTGTTCAGCGACATTTTAACGATTCCAGATGCAATGGGCTTAGGTCTGTACTTCGAAACCGGTGAAGGCCCGAAATTTGAGCGTCCGATCAGCTCTTTAGCTGATGTTCAAAAGATCCCAAATATCGACCCGACTGACGAGCTTGGCTATGTAATGAACGCAGTTAGCACTATTCGTCGTGAGCTGAAAGGTGAAGTGCCACTGATTGGTTTCTCAGGTTCTCCTTGGACGCTAGCTACTTACATGGTTGAAGGTGGTTCGAGCAAAACCTTTGGTAAGATCAAAAAGATGGCTTTTGCTGAGCCAAAAACACTGCACCTATTGCTAGACAAAGTTGCTGATTCAGTAATTGATTACCTAAATGCACAGGTAAAAGCAGGTGCACAATCGCTTATGATCTTTGACTCTTGGGGTGGTGTATTAAGCCCACGTGATTACAAAGAGTTTTCATTGCAATACATGCACAAGATTGTTGATGGTCTAATTCGTGAAAACGACGGCCGTAAAGTGCCAGTAACCTTATTCACTAAGAATGGCGGCCAGTGGATTGAAGCGATTGCAGCAACTGGCTGTGATGCGGTAGGTCTAGACTGGACGATTGATATTGGTGATGCACGCCGTCGTGTTGGTGATAAGGTTGCACTTCAGGGCAACATGGATCCAGCAATGCTACACGGTACACCTGAGCGTATTCGTGAAGAAGTACAAAATATTCTAGCAAGCTATGGTGAAGGTTCTGGCCACGTATTCAACCTAGGTCATGGTATTACTCCTGACGTAGACCCAGAAAATGCAGGCGTATTCATCAACTCAGTACATGAGTTCAGTGGTCAATACCATAAGTAATAGCTAATGGCATAAGCTTTTAGAATTTGTATTAAAAAAGCCTTAACTTCATCGTTAAGGCTTTTTTCTTTGTCTTTGTGCATCTCATAGCGAGCAAGGTTCTATTGGATCAAGCTCACAATTAACTGATAAGCCGACTCTTTGTTTTCACATTCTTCAGCATGCAAAATCAGTTGCTCACCCAGTAATAAGGTTTGCTTTTGTACTTGCAGACGCGCGTTGTCGTCTTCAATACCATCAATATCTACAACGTGTGCAAGACCTATGGTTCTGCGAATTAATTCAGTACCTGTGTAACCTAACGCGTCTTGAATAATTTTCTCTACAAACTGTTGAGCATAACCAGGTGCTTGTAGAGCTAAATCACGGGTATGTTGCGTTGCTAATGTTAGCCAAATATTTTCAAAGTCATTTAAACACTGTTGTATTTGAGTCAATAGATAAGACTGCATTTGACGACGCTTAGGGGTTTCTTTAATACGGCCATTTTGCGCACAATAGTTAAGTAATAGGTTACCGATGAATGAGCCTAAGTCGAAACCTATTGGGCCGAAAAAGCCAAACTCTGGATCGATTAATTTGGTGTTGCTTTGATCAGCAAAAATACTGCCTGTATGCACATCACCATGTAATAAGCTTTGTGGTGCAGAGAAGAATAGGCTCTTCAATTGCGCAACTTGGCGAAGCAATTGAGGGCTTTGTTGTAAACGTTGCACATCGGTTTCTAGCTCGACCGGGTAGTTATTGCGTTCAGACGTTCGGTACGGATCGTCAAAGAACAAGCCTTCTGTGATTGAACATAGCTCAGGGTTTGTGAACTCTTGAACCAAGGCTTTCTTATCAGCTGGCTTTAAATAAAAATCTGAATAATAAAAGCTGGTCGTTGCTAGATAAGTCGCGACATCTGAACCTAGACGCGTAAACGTTTTTGCTTGGTTTAATTCTCCACGCAAAATAGCCATGTGGCCCAAGTCTTCAAGTACAGTAACAGCAAGGTCATCGTTGGTGTGCAGCACTTTGGCAGTATGTTGCTCACACACTAACCCATGCTTTTTTAGAACGGATGCTTCAATACGCGCTCTATCTAGGGTTAACGGCCAGGATTCACCTACACAGCGGGCATAGGGTAAGGCTTGCTTAAGAATAATACTGTTGCCATTTTGATCCGCAATACGAAACACTAAATTTAAATTACCGTCGCCAAACTCATTACAAGTGAGTTGTGAGTTTGGTTCAAAAAACTCGTCAAGCTGCTCGACATAACTTAGGGCTTGTGTGTTATCAAAGGCAATATAGTCAGCCATACTCTTTTATCACTAGTGAAGAACATAATTGCGGCATTCTATATTTTTAAATGTTTAGATGTCTATACTTCTTTGTGTCTTTATGTAAAATCTAGCGGCTATCATTGTGGAGTGACTTATATGCAAAATTTGCTGGCGCGCAGCCTTAAATATCAAGATGGAAAACTATACGTTTTAGATCAATACCTTCTGCCGCATGAGCAACATTGGCACCTATGTTCTAGTGTGTCTGAGATGCAAGCATTAATTCTGTCGCTAAAAGTGCGTGGTGCACCTCTAATTGGCCTGGCTGCCACATTGTTGGTGGCACATCTTGCCGAACAAGGCATGAGCCAAACTGAATTAGCCCAAGCGATCGATGAGTTAGAAGCCACCCGACCGACTGCTGTTAATTTAATGCATTGTATGAAGCAGATGCGTGAGGCGCTAAAACAAACAGCCTTTGTCGATGCGTTAGTCGCAGCAGCTGAGCGTTTATTCAATGAAGATGTTGCGCTATGTGATGCAATGGCGAAACTGGGCGCTGAGCTTGTGAAACCTGGCGAGCAAATTTTAACCCACTGTAATACCGGTGCGTTGGCCACCGCTGGTGTCGGCACGGCACTTGGGGTCATCTATCACGCGCATCAACAGCATGGTGATATTCATGTCTGGGTAGATGAAACCAGACCATTACTACAAGGCGGTCGTTTAACCGCGTTTGAACTTGAAAGTTGGCAAATTCCATACACCTTAATTTGTGACAATATGGCAGCTAGCCTAATGGCGGCAGGTAAGGTAGATAAAATCTTTGTTGGTGCAGATCGAATTGCTGCAAACGGTGACTTTGCCAATAAAGTGGGGACTTACAACTTGGCGGTATTAGCGCATTTCCATGGCGTCGAATTTTATGTCGTTGCGCCTACAACCACCCTAGATGTTGATTGTCCCGATGGTCAGCATATTCCTATTGAACAACGTACAGCGACAGAGGTAACAGGCGTCAGTGGTAGCTTTGGTAATTGCCAATGGGCGCCAAACAATGCACAAGTATTCAACCCTGCATTTGATGTCACCCCTGCAAAGCTCGTAACAGGTTGGGTGCTCAATACTGGTGTATATGATCAAGGCCAAGTGGCTGCAGGTGCATTAAGCCTTGTAAGTTGAAATTTGATAATTACGTTTTTTAACTAGCCTAAACTCTGTTTTTTAGGTGTTTAATGTTTTGCATTGAGCACCTAAATCTTCCCAAGTAATTCATTGTGCTGGTCAAAGAGAAGATGTTTATTAAACTTAAGGTGTTGTTATTTATAGATAAGTTTTAATAATATCTTATTGTTTCTTTTATATGAGTTTGATAAGCGACTTCTTTTACACTCCTGAGTAAATTAGCCCTATCGCAGCAAATTAAAAGCTAAAAAGTGCTTCCAATAAGAGTGAGCATTTTATGCTTAGGAAGTAATAATGAAGTTCAGTCCAATCGTGTTTACATTAATGTTATCAAGTTCACTGGAATCATGCTCAGACGCATTCGACGAATTAATGAACCAAACACAAACATCAGCAGAGACAACGCAAGTGGTAGCAGGAGATAAAAGGCACCAAAGTGAAGCCGCTCCATCGGATTTGCTATTAGGCACAATGGAGCGATTAGAGCAGCATAAGTGAGGTTATAAACTTGAGTAGAGTATTATTTCGTTGTATTTGTTATTTAAAACTGAAAACAATAAACGATCATTCTGGATATTAAATTTAGAGACATATACATCAGATTTAAGCTCTTTGGAAATATCTAACATGAACTCAAGAGAAGGATATTCATTCAGTTTTAACTTGAATACCTTGCCATCATCTATGGTTAGAAAAATGCCATTTTCGCTGCTTGCTAAATATACTTTTTCAGCAGTGTTAAATTCACTATTTATTTCTTTTAAAGAAAATGATTCACCTTTGTGTTCGGCATTAAGATCGAGAAAATGAACAGTATGCTGTTTATCTAGCACAATAAGCGTGTCATTATTTAGCCAATCAATACTGATCGGTTGAGCGATATCGACTTCAAGTGTGGTGTTTAGCTTGGCGTTGTGAACCAGTACTTTTCTTTGTCCGAGTTCTTGGTCTGAAACAATCGCTGCGATTAGGTTATTTTTGAGCCTCGCAGACAAAACTCTATGGTTAAGCGTTATCTCTTTTTCGACCGAAAGTTCAGGTGTATTCAATAAAAAATACTTGCCACTATGCAAAGAGCGAGCAAAGACTGTGTTACTTTCATTGTCACTATCATATGGCCAATCCACTTCTTCTGCGGTTTTAATGTGGTGATAGTTGCCACCTTTAATCTTAACTAGTTTGTACTCTTTTGCATCGACGCCTGCGACTGCAGCAATATGGGTATTGTTGCCAATATAATGAGTTGTGCTTTCATACACACCGGGGCGAGCAAAATGAGTGAAGCGTTTACTCGTCATATTATATTCTAAGCTATCGTGATGATATGGATAGGTAGAAGTTAGTAACGTTTTACTATCAATTGGAATGGTATATTGCTTTAGAGGCATAGGCATATTAATCGTGCCTAATAACTTCTTTTCTTTTATATCAAACTGGTGCATTAATTGGGCACCGCGGGTAAACCAGCTTAATATTCCCGTTTTTTCATTAAAACTTGCTGACCATATCCGCTCACTGAGATCCGCGACTTTTTCTAGGTTATGGCCATTTTCGCCAATCATAAAGAGCTGATATCCAGAAGTTGTTTCTCTTTCGAAGATGATTCTTTGTGGTTTGGTTGTGATCCCTACTATATAGTCACCCTGCCCGATAGAGCTTGGCGTTGTGATCCTAAAGCTACTGTTATCCTTTAGGTTATGCTTAAAAAGAGCGTTGGTATAACCATTTTCGTTTTGCATGCTCTTTTCATGAATAATGTTGTTTGGTGTAAGAGAGAAAATATTCCCTAACCTAGGAAGGCTAGTGAATTTATCACAACTCAGCAGTTCGCTGATATGTGGGGAGTCTGAGTGAAAGTCCGTGATTGACCAAACACCACAGGTTGTTTGTTGTGTAACTTCATTATTAGGCACAGGCTTAAAAATAGAGAAAAATACTTTTTGATTGTCTGCAGACCAGCCTTTTAAACTTACTTCAGAGTAGGGTAAGTTTATTTTCTTATGTGTCTGAGTCGCAAAGTCGAAAAGATAAATTTCAGTCGTTGATAACTCTTCTATCTCTTTATAGAGTTGATAGGCTAGGGTTTGCTTATTAGGTGATAAATGGAGATTATAATGACCTCCTTGATACCATGATAACGGGGTGGGTGTTAGCTGGATACTTTGTGTGTTGTTGGTTGTCGGTACTTCTTTTGCTGATTCTTTTGGAAAAAGAAAAATGACAGCCATAATAGCGGCAAAAAACACTGTCCCTGCAGAAAAGTAAAACCGGTTATTACTAGATTTTCCTACCTCTTTATCGGTAATACTGGGTTTCGTAGGCTTTAACGCATTACGCGTTTGCTCTGTGGTGAATGAAAGCGCCTCAACAGGCAAGAACAGTGAGTAGCCCTTTCGGTAGTGAGTTTTTATTGATAGACCCGGTTCGAGCTCTGATTTTAAGGCCTTTCTGAGTTCAGAAATGGCGCGATTAATCGCATTATCATCAACAAACCCTTTTTGCCAAACCTGCTCTATAAGCTCTTGTCGCGTGATGATGCGTTCATTATTTAGAATAAAGTACTCGAGCAACTTAAATGATAGAGGATCAAGTTCTCGTTTTTGTGCGCCATCAGTGATGGATTGTGTTGCGAAGTCACAGATCCAGGCGCCAATCTTGTAACGTGCCATTGTCGAACTCAAGTTCGTTTCCTTGCAATTTTATTAATAGTGCTTTGTTGACAGGCGCAATTAAAAACTGAAATAGCTGATATTTCAAGGGTGATACTGTTAATAAAAGTGAATAAGCCTCGCGAAGAGGCTTGATAGATTTTGAGATTGCTTAATCTAAAATAGGAAATTGTGTGGCAATGTCGCTGTTAGTACTTTGTGCAACCCAACCGGCTTCGTTATTGAAAAAGCGAATAGCGGTAAACTCAGGGTCGCTGCCCATATCAAACCAATGTTGAGTGTTTGCAGGTACAGAAATTAAATCACCTTGCTGGCATAACACTTGATAAACGCGCTCGTTTAAATGCAAACAAAATAGTCCCTGACCTTTCACAAAGAAGCGTACTTCATCTTCGCTGTGAGTATGCTCGAATAAAAATTTTTGTCTTAATTCGGCGGCATTTGGGTTGCCTTTGGCCAACGAGATAACATCAACGGTTTGGTAGCCACCATCTTGTTGTACGCGGGCAATGTCATCTGCGTAGGCTGAAATAATATCTTCTTGTGTACTTTCGGCTGCAATTTCGGCATTTGCTTGCCATTGCTCGAATAACACGCCAGCTTTGTTTAACTCGGTTTGAATGGCTTTAAAATCTGCGCTTTGGAAGATTGCTTGCGCAGGCTCATCATGACGGTAGATGGTTAAATTACTCATACAAATAACGCTTCATTAAATTGTGTAAAATCTTCGATAAATGGGTGTGTTTCGCTACGGGCTTGGTCATCGCGCCACAGCTGTAAGGTATGCATACCCGCCGCTTTCGCTGCGTCTAACTCTGCTAACACATCGCTTAAAAATAACACTTCATTGGCCGCAAAAGGGATCTGCGCCAAGATATTTTCATAAGACATTTGCTCTTTTTTACCACCGACTTTGGTGTCGTAATAGCCACTAAATAACGGGCGAATATCGCCAAAATCAGAGTATTCAAACAATAAATGTTGTGCTTTTACTGAACCCGATGAATACACATACAATTTGCGTCCTGTGGCTTGTTGCTCAGCAAGAAATTGTTGCGCGTCTGGGTAGATGTGGCCGGTAAAGTCACCTTGCTGATAACCCGTTTGCCAGATCAAACCTTGCAGTTGTTTAAGTGGCGTGATTTTTTTATCTTCGGCTATCCAGCCAAGTAGAGCATCAATGACTGTGCTTAATGGCGCGTCAGGCTGTGCGATTTCGGTTTCTACCGCCTGTATTTGCTCTGCGACTTCTGGCTTGTCTTGGTTTTGCTCGACAAATTGTTCAAGGTGTTGAGCGGCGTACGGGAAAAGAATGTCTTTCACAAATGAGATACGAGTAATGGTGCCTTCAATATCTGTGATGATGGCTTTGATCATAAAGCAGACTCCAATATATTACTTTTAAGCAATTTGGCAAATAAAAGCTTTAGAACAGCTTTAGGTTTTTGCACAAATTTGTTCATAATTTTGCACTTAATCTAATGCGTTCTAGTTCACAGGCGAATAAAAATTCGAGCCCTTCAATATGGCGACGGGTTTCTGCCACATTATTACCCATGGCATATAAACCATGACCGCGGATCAACACGCCATGTACTACAGGCTCAGATTGATGGCGCTGTGCGACAAGCTCGGCCAGTCTGTCGATGTCTTGATCATTGTCGAAAATAGCAATTTTTAATGCGTCTGCATGACTGGTAATGCCGCGTAACGATTTTTGCATCTCATAGCCTTGTATAGACAAGGTGTCATTTTTAATAAAGCGTGATAGCACAGTGGCCGCTACTGAATGAGTGTGTAATATACATTCAGTATCAGGCTGAAGTTGATATAGTTTTAAATGTAGGGCTGTTTCGGCTGAAGGCTTACCACTACCGGCGGTGATTTCGCCTCGTTGATTAAGTTCTAAGAAATGCTCAGGTGCTAAGTGGCCTTTATCGTAACCACTGGCAGTCACAACAAAGCCTGCTTCTGTTTTAATTGAGAAGTTTCCACCTGTTGCGGGTACCCAGCCTTTTTGACTTACCCAACGACCCGCTTCTATCAGTGCGCTTTTTGCGGCATTATTCTGCATAATAAAGAATCTCAAAAATGATTTTAGACGGCTATACATCTATTTTTGGCAATGATAGCATCGCTCGTGCGAAAGCACCATCAACAAAAAAGGGGCCCTTGTGCAAAGTAAATTACCTAATTTAGGCGTGAGCATATTCTCGCAAATGACTGGTTTGGCAAATCAGTATCAAGCACTTAATTTATCTCAGGGTTTTCCTGAATTTGATGCACCAACGCTGTTAAAAGAGAGACTGGCGCATTACAGTCAAAGTGGTTTCAACCAATACGCGCCATCGAGTGGTATACCTGCTTTGCAACAGCAAATTGCGCAGTTGGTTGAGCGCAAGTATGGCCTGACGGTGAATGCAGAACACTCTGTTACGGTGACATCGGGTGCAACTGAAGCCTTATATGTAGCTATTCAGGCATTAGTCAGTCCTGAAGATGAGGTGATTGTATTTGACCCCGCTTACGACTCTTATAAGCCAGCGATTGAGTTAGCTGGCGGTAAAACCGTGCATATCGCGCTAACCGCACCAGATTATAAAGTTGATTGGCAGCAAGTGGCTGAGGAAATTACAGATAAAACCAAAGCAATTATTATCAACACCCCACATAACCCAAGCACTAAGACATTAAAGCAAGCTGACATCGAGACGTTAAAACATTTACTCGAGCAGCATGACTTATATCTGATCAGCGATGAAGTCTACGAGCATATTTGCTTTGATGGGCAAGCGCATCTAAGTGCTTTACGTGATGAAAGCTTATTTGCCCGCAGTTTTGTGGTGTCGAGTTTTGGTAAAACATTCCACTGTACTGGTTGGAAAATGGGGTACTGTGTTGCGCCTGCGTCATTGATGACGGAATTTCGTAAAATCCATCAGTATGTAAACTTCTCGAGTTTCACGCCAGCACAGTTGGCTATCGCCGATGTGATGGCTCAGCAACCTGAGCACATTGACGAGTTAAGCGCGTTCTATCAGCAAAAGCGCGACCTGTTAATCGAAGCGCTTGCACCGAGTCTCTTTAAAATTTTGCCAAGCGAAGGCACTTATTTCTTACTTCTCGACTATAGCGATATTTCAGAATTAAACGATGTGGCGTTTTGCGAATACCTTGTCAAAGAAGTGGGTGTTGCTGCGATCCCGTTGAGCGTATTTTATAACCAAGCACCGAACGACAAAGTGATCCGTTTGTGTTTTGCCAAAGAAGATCCAACTCTGATTGCTGCTGCGGAGAAGTTATGTCAGCTATAAACTCAGAAACCTTAAAAGTTGCCTTAGTGCAAAGCGATATTGTTTGGTTACAGCCGCAGCAAAATCTAGACAACCTAACGATGCAATTGCAGCACATTGAGTCGGTTGATTTAATTCTTTTACCTGAAACCTTTGCCACAGGGTTTGCGATTAACTTAGATGTTGCAGAAGCTGAGCAAGGTCCTGTTTTTAATTGGATACAAACTCAAGCTACTGAGCATAATGCGGTAGTTGCCGGCTCTGTGCTGGTTGAACAACAGGGCAAGAAAGCCAATCGCTTTTATTGGTGCTGGCCTGATGGCAGCTTTGAGTTTTACGATAAGCGCCATTTATTTTGCTTAGGCAAAGAGGGTGACTATGTGCGTGCAGGCGATAGCCGTAAGATTTTCAAAATTAAGGGCTTTAGATTGTTGCCGCAAATTTGTTATGACTTACGCTTCCCGGTGTTTCAGCGAAATCGCAATGACTATGATGTGATGGTTAATGTGGCAAACTGGCCAGCGGCGCGCCGTCGTATTTGGGATACCTTGTTACAAGCGCGCGCTATTGAAAACCAATGTTATGTGTTAGCTAGTAATCGCGTAGGTGATGATGGCAATGGCGTTGTGCATAACGGTGGAACGGCTGCCTATGATTTTGTTGGTGAAACTTTGGCGAAGGTTGAAGATAACAAGCCTGGAATTGTGATCACCGAACTTAACAAAGAGCAACTTGAGCAATTTAGAAAAAGCTTTCCAGCCCATCTAGATGCGGATGATTTCTCTATTAATTTTTGATTTCTATTTATTAATCCGGTTAATCAAATAAAAATGGGCGCGTAAATGCGCGCCCATTTTTATTACTTTCTCTTTTCTACTTAAGATGCATTATAGCTTTTCTAAAATAGACTCTGCTTTTGATACTTCAAATTCACCCGCCGCTTCTACTGCAAGCTCAGTAACCACGCCATTTTCGATGATCATGGCATAACGCTGTGAGCGCACACCGCCAAAGCTGCCTGTTTCTTTATCTAGACCAATGGCTTTAGTGAATGCCGCATCACCATCACCTAACATCATTAACTCGCTCGCATTATGTGCTTCGCCCCAAGCTTTCATTACAAATGCATCGTTTACAGACACACAAGCAATAATATCAACGCCCTTTGCTTTGATTTGATCTGCAAGTACCACATAACCAGGTAGGTGGGCGGCAGAGCAAGTTGGTGTGAAAGCGCCAGGAACTGCAAATAAAACCACTTTTTTATCTGCAAATAATTCAGTCACTTGGTGGTTTTTCATGCCATCAGCAGTCAGTTCTGTTAGC
Source organism: Pseudoalteromonas sp. NFXS53 (assembly GCF_056629255.1). NCBI lineage: Bacteria > Pseudomonadati > Pseudomonadota > Gammaproteobacteria > Alteromonadales > Pseudoalteromonadaceae > Pseudoalteromonas > Pseudoalteromonas sp. NFXS53. The sequence goes on from NZ_JBWVBR010000024.1 coordinate 23,866, forward strand.
ACAACATTTGGTAGAGCTTGGCCTTGTTCGATCATGATATTTTCTCTTAATGTAATTAATTTTAAAGAGTGTAGCTTTAAAATTGATAGATAAACACCGAGAAAGAGTAAGGTTTATTTGGTGTTTAATTAATGTAAACAAGGTGTTTATTTTTGTTTTTCTAGGTGGTAGGTTATTCCTTGCTCATTATTGAGTGAAATTAAAATATTAATAAGGATAATTAAGATGAAAAAACTAATCGCTTTGATGGCGCTTGTTGCAGGCCTATTCTCAGTTAACTCTTACGCTAACTCTGTATCATGCTATGTAGATACAATGAAGTACGATAACTATACGCAAAACCGTTGTTGGGGAGCTGAGTCAAACCCTAGTTTTTACCCAAAAGTTGCGTTTAAGGTGAATACTTCAAAAGAAGTTGCTCGAGTTGATTGGACGTTCAGTGGTATTTATGACCGTTCAAGTGCAAGTAAGTGTACAGGTACGACATGTGTTGTTGATGTATACAAAATCGAAGAAGGTTACATGACTGCTTGTGTAGACAAAATCTATTATAAAGATTACACATGGGCTGATGTAAACTGGTGCGCTGATGCTGAGTACATGTATTCACGTTCAGGTATGTGGAACTAATACGTTTCTCAGATGATGTAAAAGCAAGTGCCATAGTTATGGCACTTGTATTAGGTCTACAGCTTATTTAAAGCATTCACCATTGCTTCTGCAACAGCCTTAGATGATTGAAAGTTGGTGCCAGTTATCACTCTGCCATCAATTTCAACATAAGATTGATTGCGTTCACCATACTTAAATTCGCCACCTCTTTGTTTTATGCGCGTTTCGATTTCAAATGGAAACTCTTGGTAATAAGCGGCATCGGTTTTTTCAAAAGCGATAGGGTAACCGCTGATGGTTTTACCTGACACTAAATACTCGCCGTTACTCAATCTTAAATTCACAATGCCCGCAGTGCCATGACACACCGATGACACTATTCCTTGGTTTTGTTCATATACCTGCATTGAAATTTTCTGAAGTACTTTATTTTCAGCGACTTGATACATGGCATTACCACCACCAACATAGTGCACGGCTAAATACTGACTGGCATCGATTTGCTCTGGCTTTGCAGTGTTAGCCAACGCATACATAAAGTCTCGGTCGTAGATATATTTGCGATGCATAGGATCTGAGGTATTGATGTATGCAAGTGGTAACTGACCACCTTTCGGGGTTACGAAGTCGACTTGATAACCAGCCTTGATAAATACATCGTAGGCATGAACGAGTTCTGAAAAGCTGGTGCCTGTCGCCAGCTTTGAGTCCCCATGAAAATCGGCACTCGAGGCAATAAACAACACGCGTTTACCCGCTGCAAGCTTAAGCTGGTCTTTGTTTTTCTCATTTTCAATTTGAGTAGCCGTTTTACTGACGATTAGCCATTTGTCATCAAACCGTTTTAATAAAAACTGATCAATATACTGTTTTACTGGCTTGTCAGTGGTGATTTTGGCTCTAGCGACTGCTGTATCACCGTCTACTTTTAGCGATAATAAATGACCAGTTCTAGACTTTGATTTTTTACTAAACCAACTCGCGTATTCAGACGCTGATACTTGCCAAAAAGGTTTTTTACTGTGGTTAAGTAACAACTGTGCCTGCGGGTGAAAAGCCGACTTTATTAATGTTGGATCCGCGTTACTTGTACCGTCAAGATAGTTTTGAACAACCTGTTTTACCGCTAAGTTGTCTGCTAGGCGATTATTAGCCCAACCAATAGTCGGGCTTAAAAAGGTGGTGATTAAAATTAGATATAACCATTTCATCTTTGTGCTCCATAATTAATGTCTGCACAAAATTAAATTATATTTATATATAACAATAAGCTAGGTTATATTCTAAGAGTCCAACCTTATATTTCAGTAGTTCGATATTGGTTCGGTGTCATACCCGTTTGTTGCTTGAAGGTACTATAAAACGTAGATGACGCGCTGAAACCGCATCGCTCTGCAACTTCTTCTACAGGCATCTCAGGATAAGCTTTCAAAGTTTCTTTTGCTTTGGTTATGCGTTGTGTATTGATGAACTGCTTAAAGTTCATTTGGTAGTGATCGTTAAGTAATTGAGAGAGGTGTGTGTGAGTTACGCCCATGCGCTTTGCAAGTCGCGGCAGAGTTAGTTGCGGGTCTAAGTAAACCAGCTCAGTCTCAATTACATTATTCAGTAAGCTTGAGAAGCGATTAGTTTGCTCAGTGCTGAGTTTATTATTTTGATACTTGTTTTGCGTGGTCGACGCCTTCTCTTGCCATTTAGATTTAAGTGCCAATAGTAGGGTAAGATATAACACCAGTGAAAAGCTTAATGCCCCCATAATATAAGAAGTATAAGAGGCGGTGAAATAGGCTATCCAAATTAGCCAGCTACCCGCTAATACGACAACAGGCTGTTGTGTTAATAATTGCTTTGATAACGCTAATTTGTGGGTGTTTTTTCTAGCATACATTACAGATGCAACGACTAGACTAATCAACCATAAATAACTCGAACCGCGATAGATCCAATATTGCCATAGCTCTAGATAACCTTGATAAGGGAAGAGTATGCCAGCGATCACTGTTGCGATAGTAAAGCAACTCAGTGTGATTGTGAGCCGCTTCATAGTCGAGTTATTTAAGGTCGACTGTGCAACATAAGCAAGGATACAAGGGCCAATTAGCAGGCAAGCAGTCAGCCCTAACTGTAAAATGCTCCGATCTAAAGTAGGCGTGAAATAAAACGCTACCGACTTACCAATTCTGACACTCAACAAAATCAGCAATATAGCTAACCAATTATCGGTTTCTTGTTTATCTTTCTTGAAAAGTAGGAATAGCGCTAACAGCAGGCCATTAAATGCGCCCAGTGATGAGAAGAAAAATAACAGGTGTGAAGAAACGCTCATACTATTTGGTTGTGTTTTTCTTTACTATCCCAAATCGTTCTAGTAAGTGCAATTTAAAGTATGTAAGCGTTTCTTTAGAGCCGTATAAAAACTAACGGCTTTGACGCGAAAGCCTAGGCTCGATAATAAGTAGCACCAAGCCAGCAATCGTGCTCAGTAAGCCGAAGAATTGCATCAGTACATTGCCTAGTCGAGCTTGCTCTCTTTCTGATGTAACAACCTGTCTATACAATCTTCTGTTATCTCCATCTGAAGTTGTGAATTGTCTCCCTTGATAGGTATAGGTGAGTATAATCTCAATAGATTCTCTTTGATGCATTTCTCGTTTTTTAATTTCTCTTTGCTCATGAGAGTCGGTGAATTGTGGCCAAATAGCAAAAATATCCTCAGGTTCGCCTGCTAATACAACGCCTTCAGAGCGATATTCATATAAACGCTCTGGTAAGAGTACTTTTTGAAAACCGATATAAAAGACCGCAGAACCTAGGGCAATTAAAAGCATGGCGCTATAAAGTAATTTACGCTGCTTATGCTCAGAGGTAACTTGCTGCGAGGCGTACCAGCTATCTAAATCTGGGATCTGTCTTAGTGACGCCATATTGCCTTTGTCTTTTAAACCCGACATAAATGCATCGACATCCATTGATAGCGCACTGAGCAGTTGCCTAAAAACCTCATTAGAGGGAGTAGATTTATCATTCTCAAGTTTTGATAAATAACTTTGCTCTACCTGCATACGTTCAGCAAACTGCGGTTGGCTTAATTCCATATCTGTACGCAGCTGTTTGATATATTGTCCGAGTGTCATAACCGATTCCTGTTATTGTGGTAATTGACGCCTTATTCTTGGTAATTCATCCATAAATACCAACATGAATATTTAGGAATGTTTATGAATATTAAGCTTTTTTATTTTAATTCTATGTTTTCAGCGCGTTTTTGACATGTTTTGCGATGGCCATGCTGGCGGTGAGTCCGGGCGACTCAATACCAAATAAATTTACTAGACCCGTTATACCGTGTTGCTGCTCTGTTTGAATGACGAAATCTTGCTGGCCGCTTAAAGTGAGCTTAGGGCGAATGCCTGCATAGTCACAATGTAGCTTGGTTTCGTCTAAGTTGGGCCAGTAGCGTTTTATCGCCGATACAAATTTGGCTTTTTGTGTCGCGTCAGTTTGATAATTCAGGTTATCGATAAATTCGGTATCAGGGCCAAACTTGAGTTGATTAGCCATATCTAGGGTCGCGTGGATCCCAAGGCCATGCTTTTCAGGTATGGGATAAATAAGGTGCTTGAATGGGTGTTCACCCTGATAGGTAAAATATTGTCCTCGGCAGTAATGCAGCTCAGGAATAAAAGCGTGATCCACTCCTTCAATATGGCGTGCAACATCTTGTGCAAATAGCCCCGCAGTATTAATAAGGTTCTTACAATGCAATTGCATTTCTTCGCCATCACAGCGTAAATAGACCACAAACCCATTCTCATCCGGTACGGCTTTCACAAAGCGTGTGTTTGCAACATACAGACCCTGATTTTGTTCAATCTGCGTGATAAAAGAGTACATCAGCTGGTGGCTATCAATAATACCAGTAGAAGGAGAGTAGAGTGCCTCGCATAGCTTAAGGTTTGGCGCATAGTTTGTTAGTGCTTGCTTTGAAAGCCAGATTAAATCATCAACGCCATTGTTAAGAGCCTGCAGGCGAATGGCTTCGAGTTTTTCTGCTTCATCATGGTTTTGTGCAATTAATACCTTACCAATAGGTTTGACGGGCACATGAAATGCTTGGCAGTGTTTATAAATGTGTGTTTTACCTTGCACGCAGAGTGACGCTTTTAAGCTTTCGGTGGGGTAATAAATACCTGCGTGTATGACTTCGCTATTACGGCTTGATGTATGCTCGCCAAAGTGGGTGTTTTGCTCAATCACTAATACATTTTGTGATTGACTGAGTTCAGCTCCGATTGCTAAACCAATGACCCCCGCGCCAATTACTAAGGTTTCTACTTTATCCAAAACATCATGCCCTTAACCTAATATGTCATGAGTTTAACAAGCAGAGCGATGCGTTGTCAGTGATTGGTGCTCTTCATTTTTCATCAGTAAAATGGTGAGGTAAATCTTAGTGGGTAATGAGCAGATTAGGCCTATCGCAATGCAGGACGCGCCTATGATAAAACCAAGTGGCCCTAAATGGATTAACCACTCTTTGCTGATAATAAAGTGGCCTGTCACGATCAGGATTAAACCAATCATGATGAAGACTTTTAGCAGTTTTATTTGTTCTTTAGCGGTCACAACTGGGCTCCAAATACATATTCCACTAAGGAGATATTTAGAGCCTAACTTGTAAAAACGTAGTGCGCGATAAACTACTTTGTCTATTATTGTGTTAAATCAAATAAAGAATAATAAACAGGTAATGTGTTGCAGAGAAAGCTGAGTGGTGCTTTAAACTGGCAACTTGTTGGAACGCTCAATAACTGCCGCTGTCATACGTGAAATACAGCACAACTCGCCTTTTGCATTGGTGATTTTAACTTCCCATACTGAGGTACGTTTACCCAAATGCAGCGGTTTCGCTATAGCTGTTAAGGTACCGTTACGCGACGCCTTGAGGTGATTGGCGTTGATCTCTTGGCCCACACAATAAAACCGCTCAAAATCGACAGCAAAATTAGCGGCGTAACTGGCGACAGTTTCTGCAAGGGCGACATTTGCACCGCCATGCACCATACCTATTGGGTTATGATGACCGGCTGTTGCAGGCATGGTGGCAACTAGGTAGTCATCACCAATTTCAGAAATTTCGATCCCTAAGGTTTTCATTAGGGTGCCTTTGCCATGCAAACCCGTATCCAGTTTTTGGCATAGCTCAAGGGTGATTGGATGATACCAAATGGCCATTTTAATTTACCTGCTTATTGAGAGTTGGTTAACCAAAAGAGATAGGACGGCGACCTGTATCGCTGTCTTTTTTGTTCTTACGGCTACGACTACGTTTGCGTTTAGTGGGGGCTTCTTCTATTGGCGGCGTAGGCTCTGCTTTTACTGCAGGTGTAACACCCTCAGCCAAGGTCAGTAAAAAATCTTCGCCATTAAAATGCAGGCTGTCACCTGAGTACATTTTTTTGCGCTTAACGGTGCATAGTTCCATGTTAACGCCTACGTAGCCATCGGCGATCAACTGTTTTGCTTGCCCGCCTGTTTCGGCTAAATCTAGCACTTTTAGCAGGTTACATAGCTCTATAGGTTCTTCTTCTAGTTCAATTTCAATGTATTCAGGTTCGTATTCAGACATGGCGTTCATCTTCAAAATCATCTTTGCGACAGTATAACGCCTCGCTGGGGCGAATGACGAAACTTTTTCGCGAGACATTCGGTCTTAAGTTTTATTGCGCTTGTCATTTTTCTGCAGCAAATAGCAGGTAACTTGCGCATCGCTTTTAAACAGTTAGGAGTAGGGTGAGCATGGGCGTAAGAAGTCAGCTAAGACGTGAGTTAATGAACCTAGATGCTAATGGGCTAATGACCGCAGAGGATGTAAGAATGCATTTAATGAAGTCTAAAGCGCTCGTTCGTCAAACCGCTCTAAGTTTGGTGGCACGATTTAATGCCCACCACAATAAAGTGTTGGCTGGGTTACCAAGTCATGAAAAGGGCCTTGAGCATCAACAGCACAAATTGTTTAAAGAAGTTTTATATCCACGTAACTCTGTTCAGGCTTGGCTCTCTAAGGTACATTAATTAAAAGTAATTGTTAGGGCGGTTAAGTCGCAACAATTGACAGCATAGAGACATGTTATGTAGGCTGGCTTTAAAAATAGGCATGGAGCCAGTCCATTGAATTTTAAAAACCTTTCTACTTCTATTATTGGTTTGTTGATGCTTTCGGCCTGCCAACAGCCGGTTGTGCATATTTATCATGAAGGTTTATCTGATACACAGCGCTTTCAATTAAAGCAACAGTTTGAGCAGCAGCAAATTAACTATGAATTTACTGAGTTAGCTACACCTGATAAATACAACACGCCACACTTACTGTATTTTCCGGGCGATGTAACAGAAGCTTATATTCAAAATGTTGAACGTATAGTCAAAGGTCTGGGCTTCGATAGGTTTGATAGCCAAATATTTAGTCATACAGGCCACTACTACACAAAAGGTAATCTAGGTCTTTATTTTCCTAGTGCTTACTCGGAGCGGGTGTTGCCTGAATTATTGTTTGCCCATAACTGTGGTGATCAAGACTTTCAAATTAATATTAAAACTAACGGGCAATGGACAGCGATGAACAGCCCAGTTGATATAAAAGGCCTAAAGTTAGAGTGGGAGTTTAGCGAACCATTTCTGACGCTCAGAAGACACTTTGATGATGGCACATATCAACAGCAGGCCTATCAAGCTAAACAACATCAAGTTAAAACATTGCAAGGCTACAAACCTGCGGTGACCTATGAAGCATTAGGACACCGCACCTATTCATTTAGTTTATTCAATTGTGACCTGCAGGCGATATTTGCTGACTAATGTTGTGCCAATAATTTATTGGCATCAACTAAGCGCAACAGGCCCTGTTTTATGGCCGGTAAGTTGGGCTTAAAAGGTACATGGCTGGCCATCATGCCATTCAACACCGGGAATTCGTGTAAGCTTTGTGCATAAATTTCTTGGGCTTTTTGCGTTAATAAGAAAGCGATAAATCGCTCCGCGTTTTGCTTGTTAGGGGCGTGTTTAGCAATGGCGGCCGAAGTGGTAGAAACTGGCGTGAGGCCGTCTTCAGTCTGTAAGAAGTGAATACTGAGCTTTTTCGCCAACATTTGGTCACGCTTGTTATCGGCGCGCTTCATCATGTGCCAATAATAGTGGTTGGCGAAGGCCAGTTTGCAATGTCCCTGGGCCAAGGCGCGTAATTGATCCCGATCTCCACCGCTTGGTCGTTTAGCTAACAATTTATTACCGAGCTTTAACCAGTCACTGTCATTTTTATTGTCTGTTGTCAGAAGAGCTGCGGCTAAGGTTGCATTGTAGTTATGTTGCCAATCTCGAATACATAGCGCACTTTGATAGTCAGTTTGCTTTAACTGTGCAAATGAATTTGGGATCGGTTGTGATGTTTGCTCTGACAGGCTGAATAATGCACGCGTGCGCATTGAAATACTGACCCAATACCCATTTTCATCGTAAAGTTCATCAGCAATATTTTGCCACCTTTGTCTGTTTTCTATGGGTTGTAATAAATCCTTATGATTGTGAAGTTGTGCTAGATCTGAGCTCAAAATTACATCGGCTTGAGACGCTTCACCATCTTGTTTTAAACGAGCAAGTAATCGCTTTGATTTACCATTGACTAGATTCACCTTGATGCCGGACTCAGCTTCAAATTGGGTCAAAACTGGTTTGATCAACTCATACTTTCTAAATGAATAAATGTTAATTTGCGGAGATTGAGCGTATACAGCCGTTGCTTGTCCCATTAATAGGGATAAAATTAAAAGAAAGCTTTTCTTCATTGCAAATAAGAATTATTATCGGTTCCATATAGGATACAGTGCTTTTTTATACGATGTCTATAGTGACCCGATTTATTTCTTTGCTTCGCTCGCCCTTTCAATCAGGTACCATTTATTGTGTACTGTTTATTTGCTTAATGGCCTACATTGGGGTGGTTTTAAATGACTATTACCATAAACAAGAAAAGCAAAGTGCTGAACTGCAACTCACTCAATATGAGTACCAGCTTAATTCAAAACTCGACCAGTTAGGTCATCTGCTCTATGCCATTGATGCCTTTTTACCGGCGACCTCAACACAATCTCTATTTCATCAAGTTGCTCATTCGCAACTCTCAAATAGCGAACTACCGATTAGTTTAGAGGTCTATCATGACATCACTAAGGCGCAAGTTTCGCAAGTAGAGCGGCTTTATCAGCAAAGGGGGTCGTTTGACTTTAGAGTGCAAATACCAGAATCGCTTCCTGCAGATAAGCACTTTTTCACTATCGTTAATGCTGCGCCATTGTCTGAATATGGCCATACATTAGGTGAAAGTACTGCGACAAAGCCCGCATTCAGCCATCATTTATATACTAGTCAAACATTACAAGCGCTCAGTTGGCGAAATAGTGATAAATGGAGCTTGTTGCTGCCGAGACCACAAGAGTTTGAATTACAAACAGCGATTGGCTTAAGTTTCGAATTGTCTTTACTTTTAGAGGGTCTGTTTAGTCAGGTATATCAAAATACAAAGCAGCATGTGCGAGTAATAGTCGAAGAACGAGCGGTATTTAATAGTGATTGGCAAAATAACTTTAACTTAGCCACCTTGTCCCCTAAGGTGACGAGGGATGTTGATTTTTACGGTCAAACCTTAACTTTACAGCTTTATACTAAAAAGCAGTTGAGCTCTAACCTTTTAGTTAGTCGTCAACTCATCATTATCGGCTTTGTGATAGTTGCGAGTATTTGCGGAGTTTTGGTCTGGTTACAACTCAAAGCATTGGCAAGCCGAAATCAGACCATTAATAATCTGGTCATTGAACGCACGGCAAGCTTAGATCAAGCCAATCAAAAAGTTTTGCGAGAATCAGACAAGCGTTTACAAGCACTACAGCAACAGGTCGTGGCAGAACGCAAGTACAAAAGTTTGTTTTTGAACAGCCGAGAGGGGTTGTTCGTACTCAATCATCGAGGCCTGATTATTGAGGCTAACCCTGCATTTAAGCGGTTGCTAATAGACGAAAATAAACCTTTAGATGGAACCGCACTAGAAGACTACATACTCGACGACGATGTGAAGGCTTTGTGGCAGCAAGTGGTTGCTGATAAACAGCAGCATAAAGAATTAGATTGGCTCGCGCGCAGTGAGCAGCATGGTACGATTTGGCTAAGACAGAGCGGACATTGGTTACATCACCCTGATGCTGTTTTGTACGAAGGCAGGATCACCGATATTACCCAAGATAAACTCTTTAACGAGCAGCTTAAGTACAAAGCGCGTCATGACAGTTTGACTGACTTACTAAACAGATTAGCATTCTTAAAATTAGTTGATGAAGCCAGAGAGAGTATAGGTAAAACCTTCATCCTACTTTATATCGATTTAGATAGATTTAAACTCATAAACGATACCTTAGGGCACTTAGCGGGTGATAAATTGCTGGTGGAGTTTGCGGGTCGTATGCAGCTGTTGCTCGGTAGTTTTGCAGACATTGCTCGCCTTGGTGGCGATGAGTTTGCTGTGTTATTTGATTTAGAAAACTTAGAAAGGCCACTCGAAGGCATACTTGAAGATATGTTATCTGAGATCCGCAAACCATTTACCTATAAACAGCATACCCATAGCGTAAGTGGCAGTATTGGGGTGCGCACATTCACAACGCCTTGTACTAATGTTAAAGCTGAAAAACTGCTACATGATGCGGATATTGCGATGTATGAGGCGAAGAAGCGCGGCAAAAATGCATTTCATATCTATACCCGAGATATTGCATGTCAGGCTGCGCGCAAAATTGAGATTGAGCGTGCATTGCAAGATTTCAATTTAGATTTAGAGCTGTCTTTAAACTTTCAACCGATCTTTTGCCAACGTGGCAAAGCATTAAAAGGTTTTGAAGCTTTACTTAGGTGGCACAGTCCAAGCTTGGGTTTTGTAAGTCCTGCAGAGTTCATCCCAATTGCAGAAGAGTGCGCCAAGATCACTATTTTAGGTCAGTGGGTGTTTACAAAAGCCATGGCGTTTATGACGCAACATAGTGGCAGCAATATATTTATGAGTGTCAATGTCTCACCGCTGCAGTTACAAAGCCCGCAATTTATGGCTTGGTTGACCCAGCAGTTTACCCACTCAGCGCTTAAACCAGAGCAATTTAAAATTGAATTAACAGAGTCGGCGATGATGGCAACCGAAGATAATCTGGTTGAACCGCTCGAAGCACTACATGAACAAGGGTTCGGTATTTATATTGATGATTTTGGCACAGGCTATTCAAGCTTGGCACGTTTAAATCATTTACCTGTTGACGGTCTGAAGATAGATAGAGCGTTCATTGAAGGGATAGAAAGTGGCGAAAAACCAAGACAATTAATAGAAGCCATTTGTGCAATCGCCAAAAGTTTTAATTTGGTAGTGACAGCAGAAGGTATTGAACAATCCGAGCAATTAGATGTGTTGGTGAAACTACACTGTCAACAAACTCAGGGATACTATATGAGTCGTCCATTGAATATTGATGATGCCAGTTCATTGTGTGCTCAGCGAAGATTATCCATAGTCAGTTAAATTGGCATTCAATTTAGGCTGATATATATTGCGATGCAAAGAACGATTTTTAGCGATGAGTTTGGCTAGAATAAAGGGAAGAGAATGAAAGTATCACAAATATCTATCGGGCTGGTGGCTGCGCTGATGCTCTCGGCTTGTACTAGTTTGGTTGAGAAAGGTGACAAGCTGTATGGTAAAGGCATGTACCAGCAGGCTGCAGAGTTCTACGAAAAAGCGCTTTTAGAGGACCCTGAAGACGTAGAAGCAAAACAGCGTCTTGCAGAAACTCGCAGTAAAATCATCGACCGAGGCTTGATTGAAGTACGCATGTTGCGCTTGGGGGCGAACTATAGAGGTGCTGCCAGTAAACTGGAGTCATTGTTGGCTAGTCAAAACCAATGGCATGTTGAGACCATGGGGGCACAGGCTGCTACTCAGCGTGAAGAAGTGCAAGCCGTAGAAGGGTGGCTAAAAACTGAAGCCAAGCAACTTGCAGGTTTATCGCAACCGGATCCATTTAAGTGGTTTGAGCATGAGTATCGTAATTTAATTGCCAATGCACAGCTTACAGGTGAATTACAACAATACAGAGACACTCTAAGTAAAGCCGGTAAACAACAATGCTTAGCTTTGGCTGAGCAAGTGCAAGGTCAACGCTTTTATTTACATGAGTTGACGCAACGATACTGTGCTCTTTGGCAACAACCTGTGAGCTTAACCTTAGATAAATCTGATAAATCACGCTTTACTGGTTTGAGAGTGAGCAAGCGAGAACGTTTTAAAACACCCAATGCTCAGGCCCATCGTTATGCGTTGAGTAATACACAGGCAGAGCTTGAGCAAGCCTTTCAGTCTAGCCCGTGGTTTAGCCACACAGGTGCCGCTGCTTTATCTCTCACCTTGGAGGGCAAAGCACAATACCGCAAACAAACGTCTTACCGACAGGTTGAAAAGCGATATGTAGTGACTGAGCTAAAGCCTGATCCAAAAGATGCAAATAATAAGTTGGCGACAGATGTTGAAAAGGCATTCGCCTATCAGCTAAAAGAGCATCAAGAAACCTATTCTGTGAATGTAAGCTACTCGGGTAATTTGCTGGGACTGCGTTTATCCAACAGTGAATCAGGCTCTTACGATAATCTCACCCGCAGTCATAATATTGAGTTTGCAGAAGCTGATGTCACTCCGCTCAGTGCGGATTATCTGAATCAATTACAAAAGTTTGAGCAGCATTTAACGCAATTAAGTGCTGACTTTAGTGGTGACCTGAATAAGCTTTGGCAGCAAAAGTATTGCTCTATGGTTAATCAGTCATTTGTCGCAGAGCAAGCATTACGCTGTGCCCAGATAGAGCCAAATAATGACTTTGTGAACCGTTGGGTTCAGCAAACATTTGGGGTGGACTATAAAGCGATGCAGGTGCTGTACGGGATTTAATACCAACTCTCAATAATACTTAATCATTTTGAGGGACTAAAACTGACGCTAATTTCGTTGAAAATTTCTTATTTAGAGCAACTAAATAGCAAAATTTCCGCCTCGTTATCGACAAGTTTTACTTGCCTCAAAATAGATCGCTTAATTAAGAGGATTGGTATAATAGAAAAGCTGCTCTTAGAAATTAAAAAAGCGAAGCCTTACTCAAAAGTGCTTCGCTTTTTTATTTAATTTGTACAAGTTACCTGGATCAATTAATCGGGCGAATCATTCGGGCGAGTAACTCGTTCTATAAGTCCAGCAAGTACGATTAAGCCTCTAATCTCGATACAATAAAGTAAGGATTAAGGTAACTTTCTTTTTGATTGTACGTCAGTGCTGAACCATCAACTTGGGAAATGGTCGCACCTGCAATTTCTGCCACAGCATGACCTGCACCTGTATCCCATTCAGACGTAGGACCTAAACGCGGGTAAATATCTGCTTCGCCCTCTGCGACTAGGCAAAGTTTTAGTGAGCTGCCTTTCGGTACCATTTCTACATCATCAAACTGCTCAAGATAAGCGGCTAAATCAGGTGATGGGTGTGAGCGAGAGCCAACTACTTTGATAAGACCAGTATTGGCTTTCTTAGTGACTTTGAGTTCTATACGTGCTTCGTCGCATTGCTTGAATGCACCGACGGCTTCTGCAGCAAGGTAACTGACATTTAAAGCGGGTGCGTGCACCACACCTAAAATAGGTTTGCCCGCTTTGATAAGCGCAATATTAACGGTGAACTCGCCATTCTTCTTAATGAACTCTTTGGTGCCATCAATTGGGTCGACTAGCCAATACTGGTTCCAAGTTTGACGTGTTGCCCAATCAATACCAGCACTCTCTTCACTTAGTACCGGAATATCAGGCGTAAGTTGTTGCAAGCCAGTCGCAATGACTTTGTGCGCAGCCAGGTCCGCATCGGTCACTGGACTTTCATCTTCTTTGTACTCAACGTTAAAGTCTTTCGCATAGATGCCCATAATGGCATCGCCTGCTTCAACGCTCAGTTGTAAAATTTCTTCTAACAGATCCGTTTGATTCATTACTTATCCAATTACTTGCTTGTCTTTCAGATACGCTACCAGTTGTTGTACTGATTGTTCAAGGCTATTCGCACTGGTATCGATGCGGATCTCAGGATTAACAGGCACTTGGTAATCTGAATCTATACCAGTGAAGTGCTTAATTTCACCGGCACGTGCTTTCTTGTATAAGCCTTTCGGGTCGCGTTGCTCACAGACATCTAACGGCGTATCTAAAAAGACTTCGATGAATTCACCGTCACCGACAAGGTTACGTACCATGTCGCGCTCCGCTTGGAAAGGCGAGATAAACGCGGTGAGCACCACAAGTCCCGCATCTACCATAAGCTTGCTTAGCTCACCAACACGGCGAATATTTTCGACGCGGTCTGCATCGCTGAAGCCTAAGTCTTTACATAAACCATGGCGCACGTTGTCGCCATCGAGTAGGTAAGTGTGCACACCTTGCTGGTGAAGGGCACTTTCTAGTGCGCCGGCAACGGTACTTTTACCTGAGCCTGAAAAGCCGGTGAACCATAAAATCACTGGTTTGTGACCTTTTTGCTCGCTGCGTTGTGACTTGTTTACGGCATAGTTATGCCAAACGATATTTTCATCCATTGCATCACCTATTTAAAAAGGGAAAACCAGCGGTATTAAGGTCAACACCGTGATTGAATAAATAATTGAAAGCGGTAAGCCGACCGTAACATAGTCTTTAATACGGTAGTTACCTGCACTGTACACCATGAGGTTGGTTTGATAGCCAAATGGTGAAATAAAACTCGCCGATGCGCCAAATGCCACTGCCATCACAAAGGGTAATGGGCTCACATCAAAACCAATGGCGAGTGCAAAGGCTACAGGGAAAGAAAGCGCTGCCGCTGCGTTATTGGTAATAAGCTCAGTGAAAACCACGGTCATTACAAAAATAGCGATAAAAGCGCCATAAGGACCGAAGTCGCCAAGTAGATAAAACAGCGCATCTGATATTTGCGTGGCAAGCCCGGTGTCTATCATGAGTTTGGCCAAACCAATGGCGCTTCCGACAATAGCAAGTAGTTCAATCGGGAAGCGACGCTTTAGTTCTGTCACTTTTACCGCGCCCATTGCAAATAGCGCGATTAAAAATACCAGCAACCCTTTAACCAGTGGGACCACATCAAAAATGCTTAACCCGATAACGGCCACAAAACCTGCTAATACCAAATTAGACTTTTTCGACTTAAGGTGAGTTTGTAAGTCAAGGCCTGAAATATAAACGAACTCACGCTTCAAGTTAGGCAACTGATAGAACTCTGAGCCCGGTGCCAAAATAAGAGAATCACCAGCCTGTAATCGCACTTGTCCTAGACCCCCTTGCAATCGGTCATGACCACGGCGGATAGCAATAACGGCTGCATGTACTTGTTCGCGAAAACGCACTTCTTTGACAGTTTTACCGACAAAGCGCGACGATTGGCTGATCACCACCTCGACTAAATGCTCAACGTCTTTTTCATGCTTGTCATGGACGATTTTCAAACCATCAAAACGTTGTAATAAAGGCACTGATTTGATGTCACCAACAAACAATAAAATGTCGCCTTGTTGAATAATTTGCTGAGGCGTCACGGCACAAATACGGCGGTCGCCATGAATGATTTCAGCTAAGAATAAATCTTTTAAATCACGCAGACCGTTTTCTTCTACGGTGCGGCCAATCAGTTTTGAACCAGCTTCGACTTTGCCTTCAAGGTAAAAAGGCACCACTTCTTGGTCTTGCTTGCCGTGATCAGGTAAATACTTCAGCATTACAATGATGGTAATTAAACCGACACTCAATGCGCCTAAGCCCACTAAAGTAAAATCAAAAAAGCCTAGCGGTTGCATACCTGCTTCAACGGCAAAACCATTGACGATTAAATTTGTTGAGGTGCCGATAAGGGTTAAGGTGCCCCCTAAAATGGCGGTATAAGACAGCGGTAATAATAATTTGGAAGGCGAGTGGGTTGGGCTGTCTTTTATCGCTGAAATTAACGACGCCACCACTGCGGTATTATTAGTAAAAGACGATAAAAACGCAGTAGATAAGCCAAGCTTCATCACCGATTTAGAAAGACTGCCTTTTGCTAACGATTGTGCAAGGCCTTGCACTAGGGTTGTTTTCTCGATGGCAATCGACACCAAGATCAACAGAATAAGGGTGATAAGAGATGGGTTAGCATAGTTGGCTAACATCTCTTCTAACTCAATGAGACCAGTTAAATAGCCGGTGCCAATGGCACCGACAAATAACCAAGCTGGATTTAGGCGAGTGCCAAAAAGGCAACCCACCAATGCCAGCATAATGCCTGTTAATATGATCTGTTCGTACATCTAGCTTTAGCTCCACATAACAGGCAATTACCCGTTGTCCTTCACAATGCACGGTTGTTGGCTTCGCGCATTCGCCAAATCACATAGATTAACTATGCTCATTGGTCTCATTTGCTTGCCGCCTACGTGCATTACGAATTTCATAAGGTAATAAACAGCTTATTTAAGCTTAGTAATGTCAAGCGCTTGCCAGTGCGGGAAGTGCTTGCGAACTAGGGCATTAAACTCAACTTCAAAGTCGCTAAACTCTGAGTTTTGTGTTGCTTGCTCTGAAAGTAATGCTTCAATCATGCCTGCACCAATCGTCAGGTTTGATAGACGGTCGATCAGGATGAACGCGCCAGTTTCGTGGTTGTTGCGATATACATCAGCCACAATGCTTTCAGTCAGCTCCAGCGTCACAATCGCAATTTCGTTTAACTGTAGGCTGTCAGCTTGACCTTGCTCTAAAGTGTTTACATCAATGGTATGGTCAATCTTCTTCACGATAGCCGCAGTGTTTTTGCTACCTAGCTTGAAGTTATAACTCTTACCTAGCACTAATGGCTCTTCGTGCATCCATACAAGTTTTGCTTGTACTTGGTTTGTTACAGCAGCTGTTGAGTCAGCAGGCACGATCACATCACCACGGCTTACATCAACTTCATCGTTTAATGTAATTGTGAATGCTTGACCTGTTTGCGCTTGCTCTAAGTTACCGTCAAAGGTCACTAGCTCTTTGATGCTAGATTGCTTGCCAGATGGTAATACCTTAACCGCTTGACCAACCGTTAGTGAGCCCGATGTTAATGTGCCCTGGAAGCCACGGAAATCAAGGTTAGGACGAACCACATACTGGACAGGGAAGCGTGCTTCAAAGTCTGTGTTTGCTTGTGCTGCTGGAGAATCTTCAAGTAGCTCAAGCAGAGGCTTATCTGTGTAATACGGTGTGTGCTCAGAACGCGTTACGACGTTGTCGCCTTTAAGCGCCGACATAGGCACAAACTTGATGTCAGATACGTTTAACTGCTCAGCAAACTTCAAGTAGTCAGCTTTGATTTTTTCAAATACGGCTTCGTCAAAGTCCACGATGTCCATCTTGTTGATGGCAACAACGAACTGCTTGATACCTAATGAATCACAGATAAAGCTATGACGCTTAGTTTGAATTTGCACACCGTAGCGCGCATCAACTAAGATGATAGCCAAGTCACTCGTAGACGCACCCGTTACCATGTTACGTGTGTATTGCTCGTGTCCTGGTGTGTCCGCAATGATGAATTTACGCTTCGCCGTCGAGAAATAACGGTACGCAACATCAATGGTAATACCTTGTTCACGCTCAGCTTGAAGACCGTCAACCAGCAGTGCTAAGTCTAGCTCTTCACCTGCGTTACCCACTTTTTCGTTGTCTTTATGAAGTGCAGCCAGCTGATCTTCATAAATTTGGTGACTGTCGTGTAATAGACGACCAATCAGCGTTGATTTACCGTCATCTACGCTACCACAAGTCATCATGCGTAAAAGGCTTTTGTCTTGTTGGCGCGCTAGATAAGCGTCGATACCTAATTCTCTTACTTCATTTGCCGTAGACATTAGAAATACCCCTCACGTTTTTTCTTCTCCATCGAGCCTGATGAATCATGGTCAATTACTCGGCCTTCACGCTCAGAAGAGGTAGAAAGCAACATTTCTTCGATGATGCCAGTCAGCGTGTTTGCTTCTGACTCAACCGCACCAGTTAGTGGGTAACAGCCTAACGTACGGAAACGCACTGATTTCATCTCAGGCACTTCGCCTTCGTTTAATGGCATACGCTCATCGTCAACCATGATTAACGTACCGTCGCGCTCAACAACAGGGCGCTTTTCAGAAAGGTACAATGGCACGATTTCGATATTTTCTTGATAGATGTATTGCCAAATATCTAGCTCAGTCCAGTTAGATAGTGGGAATACACGGATTGATTCGCCCGGGTTAACCTGACCGTTGTAGGTGTTCCAAAGCTCAGGACGTTGGTTTTTAGGATCCCAACGATGGTGCTTATCACGGAATGAATATACACGTTCTTTTGCACGCGACTTTTCTTCGTCACGACGCGCACCACCAAAAGCAGCATCAAAGCCGTATTTGTCTAGTGCTTGTTTTAAGCCTTGTGTTTTCATCACGTCAGTGTGCTTTGCTGAACCGTGCGTAAACGGACCCACACCCATAGCAATGCCTTCTGGGTTTTTGTGGACGATTAAGTCAAAGTTATATTCTTTTGCTAAGCGGTCACGGAATTCGATCATCTCGCGGAATTTCCAATCTGTGTCTACGTGTAGTAGAGGAAAAGGAATTTTCGCTGGGAAGAATGCTTTACGCGCTAAGTGTAAAAGTACCGATGAGTCTTTACCAATAGAGTAAAGCATCACTGGGTTTTCAAACTCGGCTGCGACTTCGCGAATAATCTTTATACTTTCAGCTTCTAATTGCTGAAGGTGTGTTAAAGCCATTGTCGTCGTCCTACTTAAAAATTAAAAAATAAAATCGTTACGCCACATCGGTCAGTGGCTGAGCAAAACTGCTGATCTGTGCACTTTGCCCAAACCAAGCTAACTCTTCATGTAAAGCAGCTACTTCTCCGATGATCAGTAGTGCTGGTGAGACAATCTCATGTGCCTCAATTTGTTCGGCCAATTGACCTAATTCGGTTCTAACCACACGTTGATTCTTACGGGTACCATTTTCAACGATTGCAACTGGGGTGTTAGCACTGCGGCCATGTTCAAGTAATTTAGCCTGAATATGCGGTGATTTGATCACGCCCATATAAATTGCCAACGTTTGGTTAGGCTTAGCAAGCCCTTGCCAATCTAGTTCTTGGCCGTCTTTTTTACAGTGACCCGTTACAAACTGGATTGCTTGTGCATGATCTCTGTGCGTCAAAGGAATACCTGCATAAGCGCTACACCCAGCTGCGGCAGTAATGCCCGGTACGATTTGATAACGTACATCATGGGCTTTCAGTACTTGTACTTCTTCACCACCACGGCCGTAAATAAACGGATCGCCACCTTTGATACGGCAAACTTTTTTGCCTTGTTTCGCAAGGTCGACCAACATTTGATTGGTGTCTTCTTGCTTAACACTGTGGTAGTTAAGGCGCTTACCGACACAAATCAAATCTGCATCGCGGCGTACTAAATCCATAATCTCATCAGAGACGAGGTAGTCATACACCACAACATCGGCTTGTTGCATAAGTTGTAACGCTTTGAGTGTTAGTAGCTCAGGATCGCCCGGGCCGGCACCAATTACATATACTTCACCTTCCGGCTCAGCTTTAGCGTCGAGCATTTCGTGTAGCTGTTCGGTCGCAGCTTCAGTATCGCCTACCTGTACTTTACTCACCACGCTTGAATCGAACACGCTTTCCCAAAACTGGCGGCGATCGGCAAAATGCTTAAAGCGTGCCTTCACTTTATCTCTGAAACTGCCTACTAAGGTTGCTAATGGGCCAATGTGCTGTGGAATAAGGGTTTCTAACTTCTCACGTAAACGTCGAGCTAAAACCGGTGCAGTGCCTGCGCTTGAAATTGCAATGGTAATTGGATCACGGTCAACAATAGACGGGAAAATAAACGAGCACTTAGGCTGGTCGTCTACCACGTTGACAAAAATATTATGCTGGTTTGCTAATTCAAATACGGTGTTATTAACAGACTCAACATCAGTAGCGGCAATAACAAGCATTTTGCCTGCAAGATGTGACTCATTAAAATAGTCTTTAATGAGTGCTACTTCGCCTTCTTGCTCGGCATCGAGTAACTCTTGGCAGAACTCAGGGGCCACAATCGTTACATCCGCACGAGCTTTTAAAAACGCACGCGCCTTACGAAGTGCAACATCACCGCCGCCGACAACCAGCACCGGTTTGTTATCAAGTTTGGTAAAGATAGGTAAGTACTGCACCATTTGCCCCTTAGTTATATTCATATTCTGCTATTTTTATCGTGCAGAACATTACAGAGCAGCAGAATATAGCGGCTTTGAAACAGGAAAAAATAATTAAAACCTAGTCTATATAACTAAAAGTTATAGAAGGGGGTTTGATTTGGTTTAAGGCTTTATTTACAAGCCCTTGAGCTAAGTTTTAGCTGTCTAATTTAGCTTATTATGTTTGGTTATGAGATATGCTAAACAGATAAATTTGATTTTAAGCAGAGTCTTTAGCGGACAAATGCCCTAGGATTGAGGTGATACATTCACTTAAATAACCTGAGCTTTGGTTAAGAGATTTACTAGCGCATTCATATTGAAATGATGAGTGGTTTTTCAAGTCTGCAGCCGGAGACTTTTAGTGATAACAAGGCGAATTTACGCGTCAATAGCTGGTCTATTGCAAGTAAATTCAACGCAGTTAACGTTGAAAGTAGCCGCTGGAGATAGATTTATTATCCAGAGCTCAGGTTAACTAAGGTGAATGACTTTTACATACACGGGAAAGTACCATGACAATACAACAAGATGCAGCACAAGCATTGTCCCTAATGGACCTCACATCTTTAAATGAAAACGACACAGAGCAATCTATATTGGCATTGCTAGATAGTGTGCGCCCTGAGGTTGGTCTGCCAGCTGCCATTTGCGTTTATTCACGATTTGTTGGTTTAGTAAAAAAAGAACTGGCACGAAGAAATTGGCAGTCAGTTAAAGTTGCAACAGTGACAAACTTTTATGATGGCGAGCAGTCATTAAAATCTGTGCTTACTGAAACAAAACAAGCTTTATTAGACGGGGCTGACGAAATTGATTTAGTGATCCCATATAGAGAAGTGATACAGGGCGAGCTAGAGAATGCCAAGTTGTATGTACAAAAAAGCAAGCAGCTCTGCAGACAGTATGGGGCTTGTTTAAAAGTGATCATAGAAAGTGGTGAGCTAAAAGCGCCTGAGCTTATTCGCAAAGCAAGTACATCAGCGATAGAAGCCGGTGCAGATTTTATTAAAACCAGCACCGGCAAAGTGCCTGTTAATGCCACTTTAGAAGCAACTGAAATTATGCTTGACGCAATTAATTCATCAGGGCGCGAAGTGGGCTTTAAAGCTGCTGGCGGGGTAAGAACAGTGAATGATGCGAGTGCTTACTTACGACTTGCTGAACAAAAACTAGAATGCGATAGTTTGATGCCAGCACAATTCAGGTTTGGTGCATCAGGCTTATTAAAAGATATCCATAACACTTTAGATGCATAGATACAGCGAGCAAGAAAAAATAGAGCTTGAGCATGAGGCTGCCAAGTTATTTTTAAGATGTTACGAAAAGGCGTATGGTATTCCTATGCGCCATATTTGGCATAACGAACCACGTAAGCCAGATGTCAGCTGTTACCAAGGCGATCAAAAACTCGACATTGAAGTGGCGCATTTGTATGCCAGTGAAACCGAGGCCATGGCAGTGCTTGGTAGACCGCTATCGTTATCGATGCAACGAGAGCTAGCTGCGATGTCACAGGCGCCATCTGAGCAACAACTTAGAGTGGCGTTAGGACGGTTATTAAATCAAAAAGCCAAGAAAAGCTATCACTCAGAGCGGACATGGTTGTTGATCCGTAACGCCAGCCCAATTTGGCACTACGATGATTTTAAAAACGTGCAGGCACAATTAAGCTTTCCAGATACCCATCCATTTGAACAAATCTGGTTATTGTGTGATTTTCATCATGGAGAGCTGTTACAGCTGGCTTAACCATTAAAATTTGTGTTTGTTCTGTTTAATTTATAACCATTACTGGCGTGACAATAACGCAAGATTTGACAAAATTAAAATTTGCGCATCTTTTACTCTTGTTTTCGCTTTGTTCGTCAGTATAATGGGCATCCACTTTGCAGGGGCGTAGTTCCAATTGGTAGAACAGCGGTCTCCAAAACCGATGGTTGCGGGTTCGAGTCCTGCCGCCCCTGCCAATTCATACAGCTAGTCTAAACCTAAAATAATGTGGCCGTTCAATGAACCTCTCGCTTATTTGTAGATTTGGATTAATGGATTTACCCTGCCATATGCAGGGTCGTTGTGTCTGTATTTAAGGTAAATTTTTTATGAGCACGAATGTAGAAACTCCGTCAAACTCGATGGATACGGTTAAGTGGCTAGTATCAATTGCATTGCTATTAGGTGCAGTTGTAGGTAATTACATGTACGCTGACCTATCTGTGTTAGTGCGTGCGGTAGGTGTTGTTGTTGCAGTAGCAGCCGCTTTAGGTCTACTGGCAACTACTGAAAAAGGTCGTACTTTTATTGCTTTTGCAAAAGAGTCTAGAATTGAAGTACGCAAGGTTGTTTGGCCAACGCGTCAAGAAACAACGCATACAACTTTTATCGTAATGCTAGCAACAGTAGTAATGGCGTTAATCCTTTGGGGTTTAGACGGCATTTTATTCCGTATTGTTGGCTTTTTAACTGGATTGGAGATCTGATCCCATGTCGGATGAGAACAAAGAAAAGAAATTACGCTGGTACGTAATTCAAGCGTTTTCGGGTTTCGAAAAGCGCGTTGCTCAAACAATTATTGAGCACATTAAGATCGAAGGCTTAGAAGATAGCTTTGGTGAAGTACTAGTCCCTACTGAAGAAGTAGTTGAAATGCGTGCTGGTCAAAAGCGCAAATCTGAGCGTAAGTTCTTCCCAGGTTATGTTCTAGTTGAAATGGACATGAACGATGCAAGCTGGCACTTAGTAAACAGCACGCCACGTGTAATGGGCTTCATTGGTGGTACGTCTGATCGTCCAGCACCAATCAGCAAGAAAGAAGCTGATCGTATTCTTAACCGTATTCAAGAAAATGCTGAAGCGCCTAAGCCTGCAACACTATTTGAAGTGGGTGAAGTGGTACGTGTTAACGATGGTCCATTTGCAGACTTCAGTGGTGTAGTTGAAGAGGTTGATTATGAGAAGAGCCGCTTAAAAGTGTCTGTTCTTATCTTCGGTCGTTCTACACCAGTTGACCTAGAATTTGGTCAAGTAGAAAAAGACAAATAATTTCTTTTCGAAGAGATTGAAAAAGGCCGCTGGTTAATCTATAATCAGCGGCCTTTTGTTATCTGGTATAGCAAAAGCACAGATTTTTTTAATTTGGGAAGCCGCTTGAGTACGCGTCCTCGCGCGCACAAGGCAAAGACCCAACTAACGAGGTTATTTAAAATGGCAAAGAAAGTTGAAGCTCTAATCAAGCTACAAGTTGCTGCTGGTATGGCTAATCCTAGTCCTCCAGTAGGTCCTGCACTAGGTCAACACGGTGTAAACATCATGGAATTCTGTAAAGCGTTCAACGCACGTACAGAGTCTATCGAGAAAGGCGCTCCGGTTCCTGTAATCATCTCTGTTTACAACGACCGTTCATTCACTTTCGACATGAAAACTCCACCTGCTTCTTACCTTCTTAAGAAAGCAGCTGGCATCAAGTCTGGTTCTGGCCGTCCTAACACAGAAAAAGTTGGTACAGTAACACGTGCTCAACTAGAAGAGATCGTTGAGACTAAACGTCCTGATCTTACTGCTGCTGATATGGATGCAGCTGTACGCACGATTGCAGGTTCTGCACGTGCAATGGGCTTGAATGTAGAAGGGTAATTGAGAATGGCTAAATTAACTAAGCGTATGCGCGTAATCCGCGAAAAAGTTGACGTAACTAAAGAGTACGAAATCAACGAAGCTGTTGCTCTTCTTAAAGAACTAGCTACTGCTAAATTCACTGAAAGTGTTGACGTTGCTGTTAACCTTGGTATTGATGCACGTAAATCTGACCAAAACGTTCGTGGTGCAACTGTACTTCCAAACGGTACTGGCCGTGACGTTCGCGTAGCTGTATTCACAGCTGGCGCAAACGCTGAAGCTGCTAAAGAAGCGGGTGCTGATTTAGTAGGTATGGAAGAGCTTGCTGAGCAAGTTAAGAAAGGCGAAATGAACTTTGACGTTGTTGTTGCTTCTCCAGATGCAATGCGCGTTGTTGGTCAACTAGGTCAAATCCTAGGTCCACGTGGTCTTATGCCTAACCCTAAAACTGGTACTGTAACACCTAACGTTGCAGAAGCAGTTAAAAATGCTAAAGCTGGTCAGGTTCGTTACCGTAACGACAAGAACGGTATCGTTCACACGACTATCGGTAAAGTTGACTTCACTGCTGAACAGCTACAACAAAACCTTGAAGCACTACTTGTTGCTCTTAAGAAGGCTAAGCCTTCTCAAGCGAAAGGTACTTACTTGAAGAAAGTAAGCATCTCAACAACTATGGGCGCAGGTGTTGCTGTTGACCAAGCTACTCTAAACACGCAAGTAGCGTAATTTAGAAATTAGCATTTACATGGCGTAAAATTTGAACTATAATTTTGCGCCATTTCGTTGAGAACTTGTTCTCTAACGAAGTAAAGAATTCGGGTTGAAGCGCATAATTTCGTGTATTGTTAACCAGTTGGTCTACAATCAAACGATAAATTGCGTTTCCGTCCAAGACCGTAGGTGGTGAAAGCCTTAATAATTCCTACGTAGACGGTGTGAATCCCAGCTAGATTTTCCTAATCTTCTGGCTCTCGCCGTAAAAAGCACCTCAGCAATTTTGTTGAGGTAAGAGTAGAACTGAAAACCATTAGGTTTTTAATTAACCAGGAGTAACACCCATGGCTTTAAACCTTCAAGACAAGAAAGCAATTGTTGCTGAAGTTAATGAAGTTGCCAAAGGTGCTCTATCTGCAGTAGTTGCAGATTCTCGTGGTGTGACAGTTGATGCTATCACTGCTCTTCGTAAAGAAGCTCGTGAAGCAGGCGTTTGGATGAAGGTTGTTCGTAACACCCTAGCTAAACGTGCTGTTGAAGGTACTGATTATGAGTGTCTTAACGAGTCTCTAGTAGGCCCAAGCCTAATCGCTTTCTCTTCAGAGCACCCTGGTGCTGCTGCGCGTATCTTCTCAGATTTCGCGAAAAAGAATGAGCTATTCGAGCTTAAGTCTGCTGCATTCGAAGGCAATATCGTTGACGTAGATATGCTTGCTAAGCTACCTACTTACGACGAAGCTGTTGCACGCTTAATGAGCGCTATGAAAGAAGCGTCTGCTGGCAAATTGTGTAAAACAATTGAAGCAGTTCGCGTTAAGAAAGAAGAAGAAGCTGCTTAATTTTAAGCCTTTATTCACTTTCTCATTTAAAAATTTTTTTGAACCTCATGGGTTCGTAATTAATTAGGAAATTTACAATGTCTGTAACTAAAGACCAAATCCTTGACGCGATTGCTGAAATGTCAGTAATGGAAGTTGTTGAACTAGTTGAAGCAATGGAAGAAAAGTTCGGCGTAACTGCAGCTGCTGCTGTTGTTGCTGCTGGTCCAGCTGAAGCTGCTGAAGAAAAGACTGAGTTCGACGTAATCCTAGCTGCTGCTGGCGGTAACAAAGTTGCTGCTATCAAAGCTGTACGTGGTGCAACTGGTCTTGGCCTTAAAGAAGCAAAAGCTCTTGTTGAGTCTGCTCCTGCGCCAATCAAAGAAGCTGTTTCTAAAGAAGAAGCTGAAGCACTTAAGAAAGATCTTGAAGAAGCTGGTGCTGAAGTTGAGATCAAGTAATCTAGCTACGGCTAGGTTCGCTGCCTGAGCAATCAGGCAAGGGCTGGTGATTATTTAATCACCGGCCCTTTTGCGCTCTAGTATGATCATATTTGCTAGACGCAAAAAACTCTAAATTTCACTTTTATTTCAATAACTTAAGTTTTTGCTAATAGCAGTGGCATTTAGTGCAACAATGAGATGTTGTTATCATGGCTTAGATGCCAGTAATGCTGTTCTTACAAGAACAGGTTGGGTCAAAGATCAGCAAGCTGAGGAACCCCATGGCTTACTCTTATTCTGAAAAGAAACGTATCCGTAAGGATTTTGGTAAACGTCCACAAGTTTTGGATATACCTTTCTTACTGTCTACACAGTTAGAATCGTTCAAAAAATTCTTGAATCCTGACGCTGTAGGCGACTATGGACTGGAAGCTGCATTCCGCTCTGTTTTCCCTATTAAAAGCTACTCGGGTAATTCTGAGCTCCAATACGTAAGTTACCGTATTGGCGAGCCAGTATTCGATGTAAAAGAATGTCAAATTCGCGGCGTGACTTATTCTGCTCCACTTCGCGTAAAATTACGTCTTGTGCTAATGGATAAAGAAGCACCAGGCACAGTTAAAGACATTAAAGAGCAAGAAGTTTACATGGGCGAAATCCCGCTCATGACCGATACCGGTACTTTTGTAATCAATGGTACAGAGCGTGTTATCGTTTCTCAGCTACACCGTTCACCTGGTGTATTCTTTGATAACGACCGTGGTAAGTCACACTCTTCAGGTAAAGTACTTTATAACGCACGTGTTATTCCTTACCGTGGTTCATGGTTAGACTTTGAATTTGATGTAAAAGATAACCTATATGTACGTATCGACCGCCGTCGTAAGTTACCGGCGTCTATCATTCTACGTGCTTTAGAGTTTACATCTGAAGAGATCTTAGCAATGTTCTTCGAAACGACAACGTTCGAAGTTGCTAACGGTAAAGTATTAATGGAGCTTGTTCCTTCACGTCTTCGTGGTGAAACAGCTGCATTTGATATTAAAGACAAAGACGGTGACGTGATCGTTGAAGCCGGTCGTCGTGTTACTGCTCGTCATATCAAGACTCTTGAAAAGAAAGAAATTACACAACTTGAAGTACCACATGAGTACATCATTGGCCGTGTAGTAGCGAAAAACTACATCGATGAGTCGACTGGTGAAATCATCGCAGAAGCGAATGCTGAACTTTCACTAGAGCTAATGGCTGAGCTTGTTAAAGCAGGTCACGCGCAAATCGACACACTTTATATCAATGATGTAGACAGTGGTGCATACATTTCAGATACATTACGTATTGATTCTTCTACAAACCGTTTAGAAGCGCTTGTAGAAATCTACCGTATGATGCGCCCTGGTGAGCCACCAACGAAAGAAGCTGCAGAAGCTTTATTCGAAAACTTATTCTTTACTGAAGAGCGTTATGACCTATCAACTGTAGGTCGTATGAAGTTCAATAGCCGTGTAGGTTATGATTCAGATACAGGCCCAGGTACACTGAGCAAAGAAGATATCGTATCAGTAATGAAAGTATTGATCGATATTCGTAACGGTAAAGGCGAAGTGGACGATATCGACCACCTAGGCAACCGTCGTATCCGTTCTGTAGGTGAAATGGCTGAAAACCAATTCCGTGTTGGTTTAGTACGTGTTGAACGTGCTGTTCGTGAGCGTTTAAGCTTAGGTGATCTTGATAATGTAATGCCTCAAGACCTAATTAACGCAAAACCTATTTCAGCAGCAGTTAAAGAATTCTTTGGCTCTTCACAGCTGTCACAGTTCATGGACCAAAACAACCCGCTTTCAGAAGTAACGCACAAGCGTCGTATTTCTGCTTTAGGTCCGGGTGGTCTTACACGTGAACGTGCAGGCTTCGAAGTTCGAGACGTACACGTAACGCACTACGGTCGTGTTTGTCCTATCGAAACGCCTGAAGGTCCAAACATCGGTCTAATCAACTCACTTTCTACATACGCACGTACTAACGACTATGGTTTCTTAGAAACACCATACCGTAAGGTTGTTGATGGTGTAGTAAGCGACGAAGTTGATTACCTATCAGCTATCGAAGAAGGTCAATTCGTAATCGCACAGGCGAACACGAACCTGAACGACAGCAATGAATTTATTGATGAGTTAATCCCATGTCGTCACAAAGGTGAATCGACATTTATGGGTCGTGATGACATCCAATATATGGACGTATCACCTCAGCAGGTTATCTCAGTTGCAGCAGCACTAATCCCATTCCTAGAACACGATGATGCTAACCGTGCACTAATGGGATCGAACATGCAACGTCAAGCAGTACCAACACTACGTGCTGATAAGCCGTTAGTAGGTACAGGTATCGAGCGTACACTAGCAAAAGATTCTGGTGTAACAATCGTTGCTAAGCGTGGCGGTGTTGTTAAATATGCTGACGCAAGCCGTATCGTAGTTAACGTAAATGAAGAAGAGCGCATCCCAGGTGAAGCGGGTATCGACATTTACAACTTAACTAAATACACACGTTCTAACCAAAATACATGTATCAACCAGAAACCTACTTGTATGGTTGGTGAGCCGGTTGTACGTGGTGACGTATTAGCAGATGGTCCTTCGACTGACTTAGGTGACTTAGCACTAGGTCAAAACCTTCGCGTGGCATTCATGCCATGGAATGGTTATAACTTCGAGGATTCAATCTTACTATCTGAGAACGTTGTAAAAGAAGATCGTCTAACAACAATCCATATTCAAGAACTTCAGTGTATCGCACGTGATACTAAGCTTGGTCCTGAAGAGATCACAGCTGATATTCCAAATGTAGGTGAGTCTGCACTTGGTAAACTGGATGAGTCTGGTGTTGTTTACATCGGTGCAGAAGTAAAAGGTGGCGACATCCTTGTAGGTAAAGTAACACCTAAAGGCGAAACGCAACTTACTCCTGAAGAAAAGCTACTACGTGCTATCTTCGGTGAAAAAGCATCTGATGTTAAAGACAGCTCATTACGCGTACCAAACTCTGTAACTGGTACTGTAATTGACGTACAAGTATTCACTCGTGACGGCGTTGAAAAAGACAAGCGTGCGTTAGAAGTTGAAGAAATGCAGCTTCGTGAAGCGAAGAAAGACTTCAACGAAGAGTTCAGAATCCTTGAAGGCGGTATCTTAACACGCGTTCGTACATTGCTTGTACAAGCGGGTCTAAGTGAAGATAAAGTAGCTGAATTAAGTACTGACAAGCTACTAACTCAAAGCCTAGCTGATGAACAGCAACAAGCTGATCTTGAGCAACTTGCTGCACAGTACGATGAGCTTAAAGCTGAGTACGACAAGAAGTTTGAAAACAAACGTCGCAAGATCACTCAAGGTGATGACTTAGCACCAGGCGTACTTAAGATTGTTAAAGTATACCTAGCTGTTAAACGTCGTATCCAGCCAGGTGATAAGATGGCTGGTCGTCACGGTAACAAAGGTGTTATCTCGACAATCGTACCAGTAGAAGATATGCCATACGATGACAAAGGTCGTACTGTAGATATCGTACTTAACCCGCTGGGTGTACCATCTCGTATGAACATCGGTCAGATCTTAGAAACACACATGGGTCTGGCTGCACGTGGTATCGGTGAAACGCTAGAAGAGATGATGAAAGAGCAGCGTGAAATTCACGAAATGCGCGATTTCATTGCAAAAGCTTACGCTGTAGGTGATTGCCGTCAGAAAGTCGATATTGCTAGCTTCTCTGATGATGAAGTTCGTCGTCTTGCGAACAACCTGAAAGGTGGTCTACCTATCGCGACTCCAGCATTCGATGGTGCACGTGAATCAGAGATCAAAGACCTTCTTGAGCTAGGTGGTTACCCACGTAGCGGTCAGGTAACGCTATATGATGGTCGTACTGGTGATGCGTTTGAGCGTCAAGTAACCGTTGGTTACATGTATATGCTGAAACTAAACCACTTAGTAGACGACAAGATGCACGCGCGTTCTACTGGTTCTTACAGCCTAGTAACTCAGCAGCCGCTGGGTGGTAAGGCACAGTTCGGTGGTCAGAGATTCGGTGAGATGGAGGTATGGGCATTAGAAGCATACGGTGCTGCCTATACTCTTCAAGAGATGCTGACAGTTAAGTCAGATGACGTAAATGGTCGTACTAAGATGTATAAGAACATCGTTGACGGTAACCACAAGATGGAACCGGGTATGCCAGAGTCATTCAACGTATTGTTGAAAGAAATCCGCTCACTAGGTATCAACATCGAGTTGGAAGAAAATTAATCCGACAGCCGCAGCTTAGCTGCGGCTCCCCGGACTGAAAGAATGTAGGGGCAAGCAATGCTTGCCCTCGAGATTAACTCCGACAGGAGAGCTAAGGTGAAAGACTTACTTAAGTTTTTGAAGCAACAAAATAAGACCGAAGAATTTGATGCGATCCGCATCGGTCTTGCTTCACCAGACATGGTACGTTCTTGGTCTTACGGCGAAGTTAAAAAGCCTGAGACAATTAACTATCGTACGTTCAAGCCTGAGCGTGACGGCTTATTCTGTGCCCGTATTTTCGGCCCAGTAAAAGATTATGAGTGTTTATGTGGTAAATATAAGCGCTTAAAGCACCGTGGTGTTATTTGTGAAAAGTGTGGCGTAGAAGTTACTTTAACTAAAGTACGTCGTGACCGCATGGGTCACATTGAGCTAGCTAGCCCAGTGGCACACATTTGGTTCCTTAAGTCATTACCGTCTCGTATCGGCCTGATGCTAGATATGACACTTCGTGACATCGAGCGCGTACTTTACTTCGAATCATTCGTAGTAACTGAGCCTGGTATGACAACGCTTGAGCGCGGTCAGCTATTAGGCGAAGAAGAGTACCTAGATGCACTTGAAGAGCACGGTGATGAGTTTGAAGCTAAGATGGGTGCAGAAGCTGTACTTGATCTACTTAAAGAACTAGACCTAGGTCAGCTTATCGCAGAAATGCGTGAAGAGTTACCAACAATCAACTCTGAAACTAAGCGTAAGAAGATCACTAAGCGTCTTAAGCTTATGGAATCTTTCCACCAATCAGGTAACAACCCTGAGTGGATGATTATGAGCGTGCTTCCGGTTCTTCCACCAGATCTTCGTCCTCTAGTACCACTAGATGGCGGTCGTTTTGCAACGTCTGATCTGAATGACCTTTACCGTCGTGTTATTAACCGTAACAACCGTCTTAAGCGTCTACTTGATTTAGCTGCACCAGACATCATCGTACGTAACGAAAAGCGTATGTTACAAGAAGCGGTTGATGCGCTACTTGATAACGGTCGTCGCGGTCGTGCGATCACAGGTTCTAACAAGCGTCCACTTAAATCGCTTGCAGACATGATCAAAGGTAAGCAAGGTCGTTTCCGTCAAAACCTTCTAGGTAAGCGTGTTGACTACTCAGGCCGTTCTGTAATCACAGTTGGTCCTACGCTTAAACTTCACCAGTGTGGTCTTCCTAAGAAGATGGCACTTGAGCTATTCAAGCCATTCATCTACGGTAAGCTAGAGCGTCGTGGTATGGCGACAACCATCAAAGCTGCGAAGAAGATGGTTGAGCGTGAAGTACCAGAGGTATGGGACGTATTAGACGAAGTTATTCGTGAGCACCCGGTTCTACTTAACCGTGCACCAACACTTCACCGTCTTGGTATCCAAGCGTTTGAACCAGTTCTAATCGAAGGTAAAGCAATCCACCTACACCCACTAGTGTGTGCGGCATATAACGCTGACTTCGATGGTGACCAAATGGCGGTACACGTACCGTTAACATTAGAAGCACAGCTAGAAGCACGTGCCCTAATGATGTCAACGAACAACATTCTATCACCAGCGAACGGTGAGCCTATTATCGTACCTTCACAGGACGTTGTATTAGGTCTTTACTACATGACGCGTGATCGCATCAATGCCAAAGGTGAAGGCATTGTATTTAAAGATGCGAAAGAAGCTGAAAAAGCATACCGTACAGGTGTTGCTGAACTTCATGCTCGCGTAAAAGTTCGTATTACAGAAACTGTTATCGACGAAGAGACTGGCGAGCGTTCACAACAGACTTCTGTTGTAGATACGACTGTTGGTCGTGCGATCCTTTCTCTAAGCACACCTGAAGGCTTACCATTTGAGCTTATCAACCGTGCATTAGGTAAGAAGCAGATTTCTGCACTTCTAAATGAGTGTTACCGTCGTCTAGGTCTTAAAGACACAGTCGTATTTGCTGACCAAGTGATGTACACAGGTTTCCACTACGCGATGAAGTCAGGTGTATCTATCGGTATTAACGATATGGTAATCCCACCGACGAAAGCGGGCATCATTGAAGCAGCTGAAGCGGAAGTATCTGAAATTAACCAACAGTTCCAATCAGGTCTTGTAACTGCGGGTGAAAAGTACAACAAAGTAATCGATATCTGGTCACGTGTTAACGAAAACCTTTCACGTGAAATGATGGCGAACTTATCGAAAGATACAGTTGTGAATGCACAGGGTGAAGAAGAAGAGCAACCTTCATTCAACTCGGTATTCATGATGGCCGACTCAGGCGCACGTGGTAGTGCTGCTCAGATCCGTCAGTTAGCGGGTATGCGTGGTCTAATGGCACGTCCAGATGGTTCAATCATCGAAACACCAATCACGGCGAACTTCCGTGAAGGTCTAAACGTACTACAGTACTTCATCTCGACGCACGGTGCGCGTAAAGGTCTAGCCGATACGGCACTTAAGACAGCGAACTCGGGTTACCTAACTCGTCGTCTAGTAGACGTTGCACAAGACTTAGTTATCACTAATGCGGACTGTGGCACGTTAGACGGTCTAACAATGAAGCCACTAATCGAAGGTGGTGACGTTGTTGAGCCACTTCGCGAGCGTGTACTAGGTCGTGTTGTTGCTGAAGACATCTTAAAGCCAGGTACTGACGAAGTACTTGTTGAGCGTAACATCATGCTTGACGAAAAACTGTGTGACCTTTTAGAAGAGCACTCAGTTGACGAAGTACGTGTACGTTCAGTTATCACATGTGATAACGACTATGGTGTATGTGCTAACTGTTACGGTCGTGACCTAGCACGTGGTCACATCATTAACGCAGGTGAATCTGTAGGTGTAATCGCTGCTCAGTCAATCGGTGAGCCGGGTACACAGCTTACGATGCGTACGTTCCACATTGGTGGTGCGGCATCAAGAGCGTCAGCAGAAAACAGCGTACAAGTTAAAAATAACGGTAGCCTGAAGTTACATAATGCAAAATATGTATTAAATACTGACGGTAAGATTGTTATCACTTCACGTTCAACTGAGATCACAATCATTGATGATCACGGTCGTGAGAAAGAGCGTTATAAGGTACCTTACGGTGCTGTACTTTCTGTACAAGATGGTGCAGAAGTTAAAGGTAACGATATCGTTGCAACATGGGATCCGCACAGTCACCCAATCATTCTTGAGCATGAGTCAAAAGTGTCATTCTCTGACATTGATGATAGCAACACAGAAGCGCAGACTGATGACCTTACAGGTTTAACACGTGTTGTTGTTAAAGACCTATCTAAGGTTAATGCGAAAGAGCCTAAACTAATCATTGAGAACGAAGAACGTGGTCTTCAAGAGATCCGTCTACCTTCATTCACAACGATTGAAATCACAGATGGCGCAACAGCGGCACCTGGTCAGGTTCTAGCGCGTATTCCACAAGAAGGTTCGAAGACTCGTGATATCACGGGTGGTCTACCTCGAGTTGCTGACTTATTCGAAGCGCGTAAGCCAAAAGATCCTGCAATCCTTGCAGAAATCACAGGTGTTGTGAGCTTCGGTAAAGAGACAAAAGGCAAGAAACGTCTTGTTATCACACCTGAAGAGGGTGATGCATACGAAGAGATGATCCCTAAATGGCGTCAGCTTAACGTATTCGAAGGTGAGCAGGTTTCTAAAGGCGAGGTTATTGCCGATGGTCCAGAGTCTCCGCACGACATCCTTCGTCTTCGTGGTGTTACTGATGTATCTAACTACATCGTTAACGAAGTACAAGAAGTTTACCGCTTACAGGGTGTAAAGATTAACGATAAGCACATTGAAACGATCATTCGCCAAATGCTACGTAAGTGCATCATCCTAGACGGTGGTGATACTGAGTTCTTAGCTGGTGAACAAGTTGAAGTGGCGCGCGTTAGTATTGCAAACCGTGACTTAGAGAAGCAAGGTAAGATCCCAGCTAAGTATGAAATTCAGCTGATGGGTATTACTAAAGCGTCTCTTGCAACAGAATCTTTCATTTCTGCAGCATCATTCCAAGAAACAACTCGTGTTCTTACGGAAGCAGCAGTAAATGGTAAGAGCGATGAGCTACGTGGCTTGAAAGAGAACGTAATCGTAGGCCGTCTGATCCCAGCCGGTACAGGTTTCGCGTATCACCAAGAACGTATGAATCGTCGTAAGCAAGCTGAGCTTCCAGTTGAAGAGCAAACAGTAAGCGCTGAAGAGGCAACTCAAGCACTAACTGATGCACTGAACGCTGATCTATTAGGTGGCGAAGAGTAATTCTTCCCACTAAATAGCTAAAGATAATACGGGCAAGTCTGAGAAATCAGGCTTGCCCGTTATTTTTTGGTTGACAGCTCAATCTTTGCTCATTAAAATTCCGCCACCCATTTATTCGTTCGAATAAAAGAATGTTTAAATAGGGCAGATTTTTTCATTTTTCAGTAGTAATTAATCAGGAGCTATTTAATGGCAACTATTAACCAGCTAGTGCGTAAGCCACGTCGTAGCAAGGTTACAAAGAGCAACTCTGCTGCTCTTAAAGCTTGTCCACAGAAACGTGGTGTATGTACTCGTGTATATACAACAACACCTAAGAAACCAAACTCTGCATTACGTAAAGTAGCGCGTGTACGTTTAACTAACGGTTTCGAAGTAACTTCATACATCGGTGGTGAAGGTCACAACCTTCAAGAACACAGTGTTATCCTAATCCGTGGTGGTCGTGTTAAAGACTTACCGGGTGTACGTTTCCACACTGTTCGTGGTGCACTTGACTGTGCAGGCGTAAATGACCGTAAACAAGGTCGTTCTAAGTACGGTGCTAAACGCCCTAAGGGCTAATGGTTCTCCGTTAGTAAGGCCAAGCACTTAAATTTTTAATTTTTATATTTTGTTTTGGGAGTCGCTGAAGTAAAGCGAACCTGAAGATACCGGAGAAATAAAATGCCTAGAAGACGCGTTATAGGTCAACGTAAAATTCTTCCAGATCCTAAGTTCGGATCAGAACTTCTTGCTAAATTCGTTAACGTAGTAATGTTAGACGGCAAGAAATCTACTGCTGAAAAAATCGTTTACGGTGCGTTAGACGTGGCTGCTGAGAAATCAGGCAAGTCGCACCTAGAAATCTTTGAAGCTGCACTTGAAAATGTACGTCCAGCGGTTGAGGTTAAATCTCGCCGTGTTGGTGGTTCTACATACCAAGTTCCAGTTGAAGTACGTCCAGTACGTCGTAACGCATTAGGTATGCGTTGGTTAGTTGATGCTTCTCGTAAGCGTGGCGAAAAGTCAATGGGCCTTCGTCTAGCTCAAGAGATGCTTGATGCAGCTGACAACAAAGGCACTGCGGTTAAGAAACGTGAAGACGTTCACCGTATGGCTGAAGCGAACAAAGCATTCGCTCACTACCGTTGGTAGTCTGCTAACACCTTTTAAGAGGATATTATGGCACGTACAACTCCTATTGAGCGTTACCGTAACATCGGTATTTGTGCTCACGTAGATGCAGGCAAAACCACCACAACAGAACGAGTTCTGTTCTACACGGGTCTTTCTCATAAGATCGGTGAAGTTCATGATGGTGCTGCAACTATGGACTGGATGGAGCAGGAGCAGGAGCGTGGTATTACCATTACTTCTGCTGCCACAACGTGTTTCTGGAAAGGGATGGATGCTCAGTTTGATGAGCATCGTATTAACATCATCGATACCCCAGGACACGTAGATTTCACTATCGAAGTAGAGCGTTCATTACGTGTACTTGATGGTGCAGTCGTGGTTTTATGTGCTTCATCAGGTGTACAACCACAAACGGAAACAGTCTGGCGTCAGGCCAATAAATACGAAGTTCCTCGTATGATCTTCGTAAATAAAATGGACCGCACAGGCGCTGACTTCCTAGCAGTTGTGGATCAGGTGAAGAACCGTTTAGGTGCGACACCTGTGCCAATTCAGTTACCTATTGGTGCTGAAGACGAATTTAAAGGTGTTATCGATCTAATCAAAATGAAAGCAATCAACTGGAACGAATCGGACCAGGGGACGACTTTCACTTATGAAGAGATCCCAGCAGACCTTCAAGACCTAGCAGAAGAATGGCGAGCAGAAATGCTTGAATCTGCTGCTGAAGCGTCTGAAGAGCTAATGGACAAATATCTTGAAGAAGGTGACTTAAGCGAAGCTGAGATTAAAGCTGCGCTACGTCAACGCACACTGGCCAATGAAATCGTGCCAATGACTTGCGGAAGTGCATTCAAGAACAAAGGGGTTCAAGCAGTGCTTGACTCGGTTGTTGAATACATGCCTTCGCCTACAGAAGTAAAAGAGATCCAAGGTATCCTCGAAGATGAAACCGAAGGAACTCGACCAGCTGACGACAATGCACCTTTTTCTGCATTAGCATTTAAAATTGCAACTGACCCGTTTGTTGGTACATTGACTTTCTTTAGAGTTTATTCAGGTACAGTGAAGCAGGGTGATGCAGTTTATAACCCTGTTAAATCGAAAAAAGAGCGTTTAGGCCGTATTGTACAAATGCATGCTAACTCTCGCGAAGAAATTAAAGAAGTTCGTGCGGGTGACATTGCAGCCGCAATCGGTTTGAAAGATGTGACTACGGGTGACACGCTTTGTTCGAGTGACTCAGTGATTACCTTAGAGCGTATGGAGTTTCCAGAGCCAGTAATTTCTGTAGCGGTTGAACCGAAAACTGTAGCTGACCAAGATAAAATGGGTATTGCACTAGGTAAACTAGCTGCAGAAGATCCATCTTTCCGTGTTGAAACAGATGAAGAATCTGGCCAAACCATCATCTCTGGTATGGGTGAGCTTCACCTTGATATCATTGTTGACCGTATGAAACGCGAATTTGGTGTTGTGTGTAACGTGGGTAAACCTCAAGTTGCATACCGCGAAACAATTCGTGCTTCGGTGGAAGCTGAAGGTAAATTTGTACGTCAATCAGGTGGTCGCGGTCAATACGGTCATGTTTGGCTTAAACTTGAACCAATGGAAATTACGGACGACGAATCTCCAACTTACGAATTCGTTAACGAAATCGTAGGTGGCGCTGTTCCGAAAGAATATATTCCAGCGGTTGATAAAGGTATTCAAGAGCAGATGCGCCAAGGTGTCTTGGCTGGTTATCCGCTACTTGGTGTTAAAGCAACGTTATTCGATGGTTCTTTCCACGATGTTGACTCTAACGAAATGGCCTTTAAGATCGCAGGTTCAATAGGTTTCCGTGATGGTGCGCTGGACGCAGATCCAGTTATCCTTGAACCTGTTATGAAAGTTGAAGTAATCACCCCTGAAGAGAACATGGGTGATGTAGTAGGCGACTTAAACCGTCGTCGTGGTATGATCGAAGGTATGGAAGAAGCGTTTGGCGGCTTGAAGCAAGTTAATGCTCAAGTACCACTTTCTGAAATGTTCGGTTATGCAACTGATCTTCGCTCTGCAACGCAAGGTCGCGCATCATACTCTATGGAATTCTCCAAGTATGCTGAAGCAGCCAAAAACGTTACAGAGGCAATAATTGCAGCTCGCGCTGTAAGATAAATTTAGTTCGGTCCGATTCATACTGGATCGGACTTTAATTTCTTTTATAGGAAATTTTTAAGATGGCAAAAGAAAAGTTTGAACGTTCGAAACCGCACGTAAACGTAGGTACAATCGGCCACGTTGACCACGGTAAAAC
>NZ_JBWVBR010000025.1:0-53407 GCF_056629255.1 Pseudoalteromonas sp. NFXS53
GCGTCTCGCCCCGTGTCAGTGGGGTCGCATTATAGGGAGAGCAGAAAATTACGCAACCCCTTTTTTAAAGAAAAATGTAAAAAACTGACTGTTCGCGTGTATTTTGAACGAAACTGTATAATTTCGATGTTTTAAGTAGAATTTATGAGCAGTTTTAGCTACTAAACTGCCAATTTAACTTTGATTGATACACGCTTTCTTGCTCAAGCTCACTTTTCATAAGTGGGTGTTGAGCTAACCAATCTTCAGAAAAGCTAATATTAAGTCTGTTTTTATCTGCTTTTACTTCAAAGGTAGGTAAAACATCATCTTTACGACGCATAGATAAAATAACGGCTAACCTAATTATGCGTACTAACTTTTCGGTCAGTGCTTTATTAGCACCTAAATGTGAAAACAGTGCATCATTTAAATCGGCACGGTGACCTTTTAAAAGACTGACAATGACTTTCTTTTCGGCTGGCGAGTAACCCGGCATATCGGTGTTACTTAATATATAGGCGCTGTGCTGATGATATTGTTTGTAATCTATTAGCAAACCAATTTCGTGTAAGTGCGCTGTTGCACAAAGCAATACATTTACTTGCTGTAAATCTAGTTGCCAGGCATGCTGAAGTTGTTTTGCTATTAATAAGGCGACATCTGAAACGCGCTTAGCTTGCTCTTTGTCGGTATGAAAACGCAGCGCAAAGCTTTCAAGCGTTCTTTCACGAATATTAGAGTGGTGTAGATCTGAGATCATACTATAGAGTACACCTTCTCGAAGCGCGCCACCTGCCAATCCCATCTGCTGAATATTCAGCGCTTCAAATAATGCAATAAGAATTGCTAATCCAGATACAAATACCAAACGACGTTCTTCACTGAGACCTGGCAAAGAAAGTGTTGATACATTCTTATGCTTTATCGCTTCAGCTTTTATATGCTGCAGCTTTTCTAAAGAAAGCAGATCAGTTTGACCTGTCGCAGCTAAAATTTCTTGAATTGCTTGTACAGTTCCAGATGCGCCAATAGCAAGTTCCCAACCAGTCTCTACATATTGAGACTTAATCGGCGCAATCACAGTATGTGCTGCAGCAATTGCTTGCTCAAAATTCTTCTCAGACAGTAAGCCATTTTGAAAATAACGTTCTAAGTAAGTCACACACCCCATGTCTAAGCTTTTATAGAGCAGCGCTTCAAACCCTTTGCCTATGACAACCTCAGTACTGGCACCGCCAATGTCGATTACCAATTGTTTACCTTGGCATGCAGAAGTATGTGCAACACCTTTATATATAGTGCGCGCTTCTAATTCTCCACTGATGATATTGATTTTGTGATTGAGGATTTTTTCGGCTTGGGTTTTGAATTCTTGGGCATTGGTAGCAAGCCTCAGCGTTGCCGTTGCGACAATGCTGATATTTTGCTTCGGTATATCTTGCAACCTTTCGGCAAATAGTGCCAAACACTCCCAGCCTCGTTGCATTGCATCAGAAGATAACGTGTTGTTTTCGTCTAAGCCTGCAGCTAGTCGAACTTTACGTTTAACCCGACCGATGGTGTGAACACCACCGGCAATGTGTTTTGCAATCAACATATGAAAGCTATTAGAGCCTAAATCAATAACGGCAAAAACGTTATTATTATCTATATTTTTGGCCACTTTGTACCTCTAGCTGCAAGATCCCGCAATTACAACTTCTTAAGTGTTCGCTTTCGATTTATTGTAATTTGATTGACGTCGATTGTTTCCCTTTCTTGGGCCAGAGTGATGACGTCTTCTCTGCGTATTCGGTTTAGGTAAATCTTCAATTAATGCTGTTTTATCATAATGAGACAGAGGAATCGAATGTTCTATGTACTCTTCAATCTCATGTAAGTTGTATGCATATTGTTCACACGCAAAACTAATTGCGTGACCTGATGCACCAGCACGACCTGTACGGCCAATTCTGTGTACGTAGTCTTCACAGTCATCCGGTAAATCAAAGTTGAACACATGGCTTACTTCTGGGATATGCAAACCACGTGCAGCCACATCGGTTGCCACAAGAATATCTAAATCACCTTTAGTAAATTGTGCCAAAATTGACTGACGTTTCTTTTGATTTACATCACCTGTTAATAGACCAACACGATGTTTATCCGCTTTTAGCCAAGCATACACGTTTTCACAACTTTGCTTCGTATTTGCGAATACGATTGCTTTTTCAGGCCATTCTTCTTCTATTAATGTAAGAAGCAAAGGGATTTTGTCGTCATGAGATGAGTGGAATAACTCTTCTTGAATACGTTTACCTGTTTTTACATCTGGCTCAATTTGTACATGCTCTGGATTAGTCATGTGTTCAAAAGCCAATTCTTGCACACGGTAAGATAAAGTCGCAGAGAAAAGTAGGTTTAATCTTTCTGCTGTCGGAGGCATACGATTAAATAGATAGCGAATATCTTTAATGAAGCCCAAATCAAACATACGATCTGCTTCATCAAGTACAACAACTTCGATTTCATTAAGGTTATAAGCACCTTGCTTATAGAAGTCGATTAAGCGGCCCGTAGTACCAATTAAAATATCGACACCTTTTTCGAGTTGCGCCCGTTGTTTTTCGTAATCTTCGCCACCATATACTAAACCTAAGTTTAGACCACAGTGTGGCGCAATAATTTTTGCATCTTTATGGATCTGAATCGCAAGCTCTCTCGTAGGAGCCATGATCAGCGCTCTTGGGTGCTTTCTGGATTGACCTTCTGTTTGCATTAAACGGTGGCAAGTGGCAGTTAAGAACGCCAATGTTTTGCCAGTACCGGTTTGTGCTTGACCAGCGATATCTCGCCCGTCACAGACAAAAGGTAAACACTTTGCTTGGATTGGCGTGCAATATTCAAAGCCATTCGCAGCTAAACCGGCGACCACTTCCGGTGCAATAGCAAAGTCAGAAAATTTTTTATTGGTCAAATGTGTCTTAGTCATAGCAATTAAGCATAACGTTTAAACTTGCAATAAGAAACAAGAGTGTTTAAATACGCAGTAAATAATTCGCCAATTTCTAACGGAGAACGCAATGAGCGACAAAATTATCCAGCTTACTGACGACAGCTTTGAAGCTGATGTAATTAAATCAGATCTACCTGTACTTGTAGACTTTTGGGCAGAATGGTGTGGCCCTTGTAAAATGATCGCGCCAATCTTAGACGAAGTTGCTGAAGAGTTTGCTGGTAAAGCAGTTATCGGTAAATTAAACATCGACCAAAACGCTGGTACGCCACCTAAGTTTGGTATTCGTGGTATTCCTACACTACTACTTTTCAAAGATGGCGCAGTAGCTGCGACTAAAGTTGGCGCGTTATCAAAGACTCAACTTGTTGAGTTCTTAAACGACAACATCTAAGTCTGTATATATACGCCTCGCCTTTGCTAGGCGTATATCCCACCTACCTGCCCATAGTTTTTTCGACTAAATTTGTTTAAAGACTGGACGACTAGCAAGCTAACTGCTAATTTATAAAGCCACTAACCTTTAGCTTTATCAAATCAACCTCTCATCACTGAGATGACAATTGTTATAAAGAACCCACCAATATGCATTTACGCGAATTAAAAGACAAGTCAATCAACGAACTTGTAAAACTAGCTGAGTCCATGGGACTTGAAAACGTAGCCCGTTTAAGAAAACAAGACATTATTTTTGCCATTCTAAAAGCACACGCTAAAAGCGGTGAAAACATTTATGGCGGCGGCGTTTTAGAAATTCTACAAGATGGCTTCGGCTTTTTACGTTCATCAGAAGCATCTTACCTAGCTGGTCCTGATGATATTTATGTTTCACCAAGTCAAATTCGACGCTTCAGCATGCGTACTGGTGACACAATTAGCGGTCTTATCCGTCCACCTAAAGATGGTGAGCGTTACTTCGCTCTACTTAAAGTAAATGAAGTTAACTTCGATAGACCTGAAAACTCTCGTACCAAGATCTTATTTGAAAACTTAACGCCTATTCATGCGAATGAGCGTTTTGTGATGGAACGTGGTAACGGTAGCACAGAAGATATTACTGCCCGTGTTCTTGATTTAGCATCACCTATCGGTAAAGGTCAGCGCGCCCTGATTGTTGCTCCGCCTAAAGCCGGTAAAACAATGTTGCTACAGAATATCGCGCAATCGATTACCTACAACAATCCAGATGCAACACTGATGGTGTTACTGATCGATGAGCGTCCGGAAGAAGTAACTGAGATGCAGCGTCTTGTAAAAGGTGAAGTTGTTGCTTCAACGTTCGATGAACCGGCAAGCCGTCACGTACAAGTTGCCGAAATGGTTATCGAAAAAGCAAAACGCCTAGTTGAGCACAAGAAAGACGTTATCATCCTACTTGATTCAATCACACGTCTTGCACGTGCTTACAACACCGTTATTCCTTCATCTGGTAAGGTACTAACGGGTGGTGTTGACGCGAATGCACTACACAAACCTAAGCGTTTCTTCGGTGCTGCACGTAACGTTGAAGAAGGCGGTAGCTTAACAATTATCGCAACGGCGCTTATCGATACTGGCTCTAAGATGGATGAAGTTATCTACGAAGAGTTTAAAGGTACGGGTAACATGGAATTACACTTAAATCGTAAGATTGCTGAAAAGCGTGTATTCCCTGCCATTGACTTCAACCGCTCAGGCACGCGTCGTGAAGAACTACTGACTAAAGCGGATGAGCTACAGAAGATGTGGATCTTGCGTAAGATTGTTCATGAAATGAGTGAAATCGACGCAATGGAATTCCTCATCGATAAGCTCTCGATGAGTAAAACAAACGACGAGTTCTTCGAGCTCATGCGTCGTAAGTAAATATCCTAAAGAAGCCTGCTTATGCAGGCTTTTTTGATCTTAATTACTATCGCATTGCCCCCAATTTTTTACTATTCTAGATATAGACTTACGTGCTTAGACAGGGAGCTGTTCAGTTTATGAAGCCCTTTCAATTAATTCGAAACTTTCTAATCCTTAACACCTTAGTGTTAACGGTCATGTTGCCATTACTCTCTGTGTCTTGGTCAACAACGGCCATTATTATCGGTGTGCAAATCATCTTAGGTGCAGCGGCACTTTGGTATTCAAGCCAAAAAACATCGCAAGCAGAGTATTTACAGACTTTAGTCAATTCAATAAACCATGATGGCTTAATTGATCTCACTTATCGTTTTGATGATAGTAAAACCTCGACGCCACCAGCCTGTTTAGCGATTAATGCTAGCCTTGCCACCATAGAACATATTATTGGTGAGGTGTATGTTTCTTCATCTCGGCTTTCGCCTATGGCTGATGGACTCAGAGACACATATGCATCAATGACACAAAAAGCGACGATTCAGCACGCCCATGGTGAAGACTTGGCAGACTCAATCAACCGTATGCTCGCAGTGTCACGAGAACTCGATGATAACCTAGAGAAGATTTACACCTCCGTGGAAGCGGCAACAGAAGCCGTTAAGAAAACCCGTGTTGATACAGACAAAAGCCAAGCAAGCTTAATGAGCTTAGCAAAAAACATTGAAGAGACCAGTGAGCAAATTGAAACCCTCAAAGTTGATTCAGATGCGATTAGTTCTGTTATTGACGTCATTAACTCAATTGCTGAGCAAACAAATCTACTGGCCTTGAATGCTGCAATTGAAGCCGCGCGAGCAGGCGAACAAGGTAGAGGGTTTGCAGTAGTAGCTGATGAAGTCAGAAGTTTAGCCGCTCGAACCAGTCAATCGACCCAGCAAGTACGTGAAGTAGTCAGTAAAATCCAGGCCGGAACAGACAGTGCACACCAACTTATGCTCAACGCACTCGAAGAAACAAAGCAAACAGTGACGCTATCAGAAGCGTCTACTCGAGAAGTAGACCAAATCGAATCAGCTATGCTCAACATAAACTCTATGTCTCACAGTATTCATGAACAAGTGAAAGATCAAAAAGCGGTATCCGATGAAGCGCAAACAAGTATTGAATCTATGGTTGAGCTTAACTCAGATGCGCTTTCAAGCTCTAAGATACAGGCTGTTTCTAGCAACGATCTGATCAGTCTTGCCCACAGTATTCACGATAAATTAGCAATTTTTAGAGTGGATGAAACAGCTTTTGAGCATGACGCCAGAACTGACCGGTCTAGACTACATACTGACACGAAAACAGCCAGCACTAAGGTTGAGACTCAGCAAGACTCAGGAGACATTGAGTTGTTCTGATAACTGAACTTGCTGTAGCTCATCACACAAGATTAAATACCAATGCTGCAACCCATGAGAATCAACTTCTTGTGGGTTTTTTAATGCCTGCTCTATGTGCTTTGCCGTTTTGGCAATATCGTCAAAGCCAAATGTTGAGGCTGCACCTGTGAGACGATGACACACAGCTCTCAACTCTAACCAATCTTGCTTTTGCCATAAGTCGATAACTGTAAAACGCTCTTGCTCTAGGCTTAATGCAAAGCTTTCTATCAAGTCACTAATGTCAACTTGCATATCTTGCTCGCCTCCAACGCTCGCTTCTGCAAGAAAATCACTTAAAGCAAGGTGGAGTTTATCTCTATCAAGTGGCTTTCCTAGGTGACCTGCAAACCCAAGTTCAAGATAAGACTTAATTTCATGCTGCATAACATTCGCTGTAAGTGCAAAAATAGGCCCGTCAAAGCCTGCTTGTTGAAGTAACTTAAATGCTTCAAGACCATCAAGTAATGGCATTTGAATATCCATCAAGATTAGATCTGGGTATTCACA
Source organism: Pseudoalteromonas sp. NFXS53 (assembly GCF_056629255.1). Classification (NCBI taxonomy): domain Bacteria; kingdom Pseudomonadati; phylum Pseudomonadota; class Gammaproteobacteria; order Alteromonadales; family Pseudoalteromonadaceae; genus Pseudoalteromonas; species Pseudoalteromonas sp. NFXS53. The sequence continues at coordinate 6,739 of NZ_JBWVBR010000025.1, forward strand.
TAATGCTTTTTCTACTGCTACCTGACCATTTTCGGCTGTAATTACCTCGACACCAAGCTGAGAGAGAATACGTTCGAATAACGCACGATTATCATCATGATCTTCAGCAATCAATACTGTACCGCTTAGCTTAGATAATTGCGTAATCGGCCGAGCAGCTTTATGCACTAAAGTTGAGTCAGATACTGAGTCTAAACGTGCACAAGGGATCACAATGTAAAATTGGCTGCCTTGTTCAGGAATACTACTCACCTGAATGCTACCACCCATCATGGTCGATAATTGCTGAGATAAGCATAAACCCAATCCTGAGCCGCCAAAACGACGTGTTATGCTGTTATCCCCTTGCTGGAAGCAGTCAAAGATATGCTGTAATTGCGTGGCATCCATCCCGATGCCCGTATCATTTACCGAAAATCTAACCCCGTTATTTTCTTGACTTACAACCAGCTCAACATGACCATATTCTGTAAACTTAACGGCATTACCAAGTAAGTTAATGAGCACCTGTTTAAGCCTTACATAATCTAAACGCACCACATACGGTGAAGGAAGCTGATTCACTACGATGAAGTTTAACCCCTTTGCCTCACAGACATGCTGAAACATCTCGGTGACATCATCAAGCAACTGCTCTAAGGCAAACTCAGTAAACTCTAACTCAAAACGCTGTGCTTCGATTTTACTCAGGTCGAGTACATCACTAACTAGGTCTTTTAGATGCTCCCCTTGCCTTTGAATGACTTGCAGAGGCTCCTGAATATGTTTGTCATGTTGATATTCTTGTAACAGTGCTTCACTGTTACCAATAATTGAAGTGAGAGGCGTTCGGATCTCATGACTAATATTAGCTAGAAACTGACTTTTAACCGTGTTAGCTTCACTTAACTCATCTGCTAACTTTTGTAGCTCTGCTGTACGCTTAGCAACCTGTTGGCTCAACTCAATGTTGGCAGCACGCTCCATGCGTTTTCTATACATACTCACAACGGCAACTGTGCCTGTGATCAACAGTAAAACAATGAGCCACGTTAACTGCTCTCGTTGCTCAATTTGTAAAGCTTGAACCGCCTGCTGCTGCTTCAGCAATTCAATCTCACGATTAAGCTCTGTCGCCTCAATTTTACTCTGATATTCATTTAAACGCGCATAGACTTGATCATTTAAAAGCTGCCTTTGCAATCTTTGAAATGCATTAAAGCTTTCCATCGCTTTCTCAGACTCACCTAAATGCGCCTGAATAATTGCTAAAATTGCTAAGCCATCTTTTTCCCGCAGCTTTGAGCCCTGTTTACGTGCAATAGACAGCGAAGTTTCAATGCTATTTAGCGCCTCAGCAAAGTCACCTCGATAAACTTGCAACTTCGCCATAGGGTAAAGTGCTTCCATGTAACCAGATTGAAGGTCTACTTTTTCTGCATAATAGAGCGCCTTTTTAGCTTCCTCATACCCCTGTTCCATCTCCCCTAATGCAATGCTGAGTGTTGCCAAATTACTATATTCGAAGGTTAAGCTGCGCGCCGAACCTACTTTTTCATAGTATTCCACTGCCGCTAATAAACTCGCTCTGGCCAATTTGCTTTTTCCTTGCTCCATATACATGGCACCCAAATTAGCCTGTGCGAGTGCAACACCGTATTCGTCATCAAGTTGATTAAATAAACCTATAGACCTTAAAAGCATATCTTTAGCAATGTCATAACGATGCTGGCGAATATAAGCGCCTGAAAGATTTAATAACATATCCGCTTTATCTTGCTGACTACCATGCAATTCGTACAAGCGATGTGCTTCAACATAATGTTGGACTGTTTTTTCAAGGTCATGTGCCTTGAGATACGCCAGCCCCAAATTATTGTATATATTAGCTAGCTCTAAAGGTTTATTTCGCAGCTTGGCAATATTCAGTGCTGTTTGATAATGCTCGATGGATTTTTCATATTCACCTTGGTAATAAGTACTAATACCAAGCATTTTAAATGCTAGGTACTTTTCATCACTGCTTAATGAATCTGAGGTGATATCAGCCAAACGCTGAAAATACCTTACTGCATCGGCTAACTTCTCACGTTTAAGAGACTCTCTGCCCATTTGGGTAAGAAAATAATTATAATCTTGGAAATTAAGTTGTAGCGATTCGCCCAGCTTTTGCGCTTCTGCTTGCACAGTTTGCCAATCTGACAACTGAGTTACTTTTTCTATCTCGGCTTTTAATTGAGTCTCTGAGGTAGCCAAAACTGGTGATGATAAGCTAAATAGCGTGAACCCAAATAGCACTGACGTGAGTGATTTTCGCAATGGCTTAATCAACATCCTTGCCCTCATTGCCTAACAAAAAATAAACATGGTAAGGTGAAGATACACCAACAAACTCAGAGGGACAATGTTGCGTCCAATTCTAGATGAAATTTTTTCAGTGCTGAGTAATGGCGCACACTTTAAAGTCCATACGTTAGCCGCTCATCTTCAAACCGTTGACTTACTTCAGCAACTTGATGAAGACCCAAATCAAGATTTATTCAAACGCAACTTTGTGTTGATGAATAGCTTATATACTTTGCAACTGGAACTCATTGAAGACGATATCTACTTACATATAGATAGCATGGATATTTACCTTGCTGACAAAGGCCAAGCCCCTGAATTAAAAACACCTCTCAGTACTTATTATTTAGATTGGCAGAACTACCAAACAGATAATGAAGAAATAACATCATTGCTAGATTCTTTTTGGCAACGTTTTGCTCAAGGTTTTCATCATCCGCAGAATACACTGAGTAAATTTGACCTCGATGACTTGTGTGTGCAATGGCAGTTAACAAAGCCACTTGAAGAAAAAGCCATTCGCCGACGCTGGCGGCAATTGGCCATTCAGTACCACCCAGACAAAGGCAGTCATGACGATACACGATTCAAGCAGTTGCAGAATGAGTATCAACAGCTGCTTGGACACATTAAATCAGTTTAATTGACGCGGCGTACTTGGTATTTCTTACCTTTGATTTTGTTATCTCGCAGCTTTCTAAAAGCCGGTTTACTTGCTTCGCGCTTCACAGCAACAAACGACTGGTTTTCAAACACAGTGATCTTACCGATTTGCGAAAAGCCAATGCCCTCTTCGCCCGTTAAACAACCGACTATGTCACCAGCGCGTAGCTTTTGCTTTTTACCACCGTCAATATAGAGGGTTTGCATTTCTGGTTTATAAGGCGGTTTATCTAATAAGCTCAGCGAAGGTAAAACCGCAGGTTCAAATTCACGATCATATAGCTGTTCTATTTGCTTAACTCTGAACGCCTCTTTTTCACCAAAGATAGAACACGCCAGGCCTTTTTTATCACCACGACCTGTTCGGCCCACCCGGTGAACATGGGTTTTAGGGTCGAGTGCGAGATGATAGTTAATCACCATGTCCATATCATCAATATCCAAGCCTCGCGCCGCAACATCAGTCGCCACTAAAATAGAAGCGCTCTTATTGGCAAAACGCATCAACATCATGGCACGCTCTTGCTGAGCTAAATCACCATGCAGTGCCGAAGCATAAAAACCGGCCTCTTTTAATTCTTCAAATAAGCGCTTAGCTTCCACCTTGGTATTACAAAACACCACACAACTTTTTGGTTGATGCTTCATCAGAAGTAGTCGCAGTGTATTAAAACGCAACTTGTTATTACTGAGCTTATAAAAAGTTTGTTTGATGCTTTTATTGATCCCCACTTCTTCAACTTTAACTTGCTGTGGGTTGCGCATCAGTTGCGCAGAAAGTGATTCAATATTTTTGGGATAGGTTGCACTAAATAAGAGGCTTTGACGCTCAGGTGGTAAATAAGCAACGATGTTTTCTATCGCATCAGTAAAACCCATATCGAGCATTTGGTCGGCTTCATCAAGCACTAAGGTGTTTACTTGTGTTAAGTCGAGCGTGCCCTTAAACAAGTGATCTTCTATGCGCCCTGGCGTACCGACAATAATATGCGCCCCATGTTCAAGAGAGCTTATTTGCGGCCCAATAGGCACACCACCACATAAGGTAAGAATTTTAACGTTTGCTGTGCCACTGGCTAGCTTTCTAATTTCTGTCGCCACCTGATCTGCCAGCTCGCGTGTTGGGCACAGTACTAAGCCTTGTACATGCATACTCGATACATCGAGTTTAGATAACACACCAAGCGCAAACGCCAGCGTTTTACCTGATCCTGTTTTCGCTTGTGCAATCACATCTTGTTGGTCGAGGATCAGTGGCAAGCTTTGCGCCTGAACCTCTGTCATCTGTTTAAACCCTAATTGCACAATGGTCTCAAGTAATACGGGTGATAAAGCCAGTGTATTAAATTGCATGATGCTTATCGTCTCTCTAACAAAGCTTATTTAATGGCTTAGTTTACCAGCAAATGCGCTCGACCACACATTTACAGCATGGTTATTAAGCTTCAAAATCAAACCGCTCAGAGTTTCAGCACATGACTAGATTACAAACTTATGGCAGACTGAAGTTTTAATCGGTACAGGGAAGCTGTTATGCAAACCATTTTCCAAAAGTCTCTTTTTTACTTTCACGATCAAACAGACAAACTCTACAAACATCACCACCGCACTTTGTTTGTTATTGCACTAATTGTGATTGCTTACTTTGCTTACAGCATTTTTGAAAACAAGCAACAACAGGCTGAGTTTTTATCAGCCCCTCAAGTTGATGATGTACTTATCTTAGATATGGGCCATTTAATCACAGACCGTAAATACCAAACCCAATATCGTGTTGCGCAGGTACTCTCAGTAGAAGAAGACTCTATCACTCTAAAGCAAGGTAGTTACACTTACCGTAAAAAGCGTGGCGCAGAGCGTGCCATTAAACTAGATAGCTTAATGCTCAAAAACTATTTCCGCCCGGCACTAGTTAGCTTTAAAAAATCAGAATTAGCTACGCTTTATGACCAAGGGGCCATTGACGAAATATTCCGCCCTACAGACATCTATGTGATGGGCGGAATCGTCAGACATAGAGCGGCTCCTGAACATGTGCCACATAAACTTAAGGTCTCATTTAATCAATTTAACCAAGAAGGTGTGCGAGCCTATTTAGAAAGAGACTTCGAAGAAGCTAGAAAACTGTTTACACAGGCCGCAGAGCAAGGTTATGACTATGGACAATTCAACCTCGCAGATATGCTTGAGTACGGAGAAGGCGGTGATGTTGATTTAGCAGGTGCGTATAAATGGTATAAAAGCGCAGCAGAACAAAACAACTACAAAGCTAAAGCTGCACTTGAGTCTTTTTGTGAAAAGCACAAGGCTATGTGTCGGTAGGCCTATTTTAACCTGAGCTCAGGTTGTTTTACCTGGGTATACTCAAATAAGAAGCTTTCAAACGCCGCTGCTTGCAGCGGCTTACTATGAAGATATCCCTGCGTATAATCACAACCCAATTCATTCAATAGCCACAACTGCTCGTCTGTCTCTACGCCTTCAGCAACCACTTTAAGGTTTAGATTACTTGCCATCGAGATAATCGCTTTAACCATTTCATGGTCATCCTGATCATCTGGTAGGTCTCGTACAAACTCTCTATCAATCTTTAGCTTCGAAAGCGGGAAGCGCTTTAAGTAGCTCAAAGAAGAATAACCCGTACCAAAATCATCAATGGCCAGCTCAACCCCCATCGCTCTGAGCGCCTTTAGCTGTAATAAAATACTTTCTGAGTTATCGACAAGAACCGTTTCTGTGATCTCAATGGTTAAGTATCGTGCTTCTAAACCAGTTTGTTTGAGCACTTTTTTAACCAGCTCAACCACACTTTGACGTTTAAACTGAGTACTAGAAACATTCACGGTAATAAAAAAAGGTTTATCACATTGCTGCTGCCACGCTTTGGCTTGCGAACAAGCTTGATACATTACCCACTCACCTATAGAGATAATCAAACCAAGCTCTTCACAAATCGGGATAAAATCTGCGGGTGATACCGAGCCTAACGCTTTATTTTCCCAACGTAACAAGGCTTCACAGCCAATTTTCACATCATCACGAGAGAGAATTGGCTGATAAGCAAGATGAAACTCGTTATTCACCAAGGCTTTATGTAACGCACCTTCCAACTGACTGCGCGCTTTTGCATGCTCATGCATAGCAGAAGTGTAAAATTGGAAGCAGTTTCGTCCTAACTCTTTGGCTTTATACATGGCATTATCAGCATTACGTAGCAGCACCTTGGTATCATCGCCATCTTCCGGGTAGAAGGTGATCCCCATACTGCCCGAAGCAAATACTTCATGACCTTCAAGTTCATAAGGCTCGTGTAGTTTCTCAAGAATTTGTGTCGCTATTTGCTCAACCTTGGTAATTGAATCAACATCAGGCAGCAACAATGCAAACTCGTCTCCCCCTAAACGGGCTACGGTGTCGGAATTTCTGGTGCACTCTTCTAAACGCTTTGCCGCTTCAATAAGCATCAAGTCACCAATATGATGACCGAGCGTGTCGTTGACTGCCTTGAACCTATCTAAATCGATGAAACACACAGCTAAGCGAGTCTTGTCCTTTTTCGCTTTTTCTAGTGCTTGTTCAAATCTTTCTCGATAGTTTCTGCGATTCGCCAAACTGGTTAAGGTATCGAAGTTGGCTTGTTGCCACATCATATGCTCGTGGTGCTTGCGAGAGGTGATGTCATTAAACAAGGCAACATGCATTTCAATCTCGCCTTGTTGATCAAACACTGCTGACACTTGCAGCCAACAAGGGAATACTTCGCCACTTTTACGACGGTTCCACACCTCTCCCTCCCAGTGACCACGCTGACTTAAGGTATCGTACATTTGCGAGAAAAAAGCTGGACCATGGTGGCCTGAGTTCAAAATCGCAGGCGACTGACCTAATACTTGTTCTTGCGTAAACCCTGTGATCTCAGTAAATGCCCGATTCACCATCTGGATCTGATTGTGTTTATCAGAAACCAGTACCCCCTCGCTGGTTGTCGCAAACACAGTGCTGGCTAGGCGTTGCTCACGCTCAATGGCTAATTGCGCAGTGATATCTTGCAGCATATATAAATCACCAAGTGATTTATCGGCGTTATTCACCGCTTGTTTATCAACCCTAAAAAAGCGCCATTCATCTTTTATCTTTAAGCGATGCTCTGAGCAGCCATAAGTCTGATTTGCCCAATCAACATTACTAAAGAAAACTTCACCTAATGCTTTACCAATAATAGAATCTCGACTCTCAATATCTTGAAAAACCTGTTGGTTGGCATCAAGTACGGTGCCTGCACGAGACGTGAAAAGTAAATAGCCCTCGATGGCATCAAAAATAGACGATAAACGCGCCCCTTGAGAATCAGCTTTACGCTTGGCATTTTTAAGCTTAATAAAAAAGCGCCCCAAAATGAGCAAAGAGCCTATGAGTAACACGATAACGACAAAAGACAGCAGCAATTGCATTCGACTGGCTTGTTGAATAGCATCAGTTTGTATCTCAACTTGTTGCTCTAGGTTGGCTTGATAATGCCAAAGCGACTCTTGTAAAGCCCGCTGTTCACTAATGTCAGTGATCACAGATAATAACTGTTGTTTGCCGTGCTCGTCGGTAAAAGGCGCAGAGTGAACACTCACAGTACGGATCTCACCGTTAGCCAATTGATGTCTAAAGATAAAGTAATTGCGCCCTTCAGCTGCGGCGTTAGCACGCTCGTTAGCAACTTGCTCTGGCGTGAGTTGATTGATGTTCTGAATAAATTGCTGTTCAAGCTCCCCGGCTTGATAACCATAAAAATTATCAGCTGCACCATTGGCAGCTACAATAGCACCTGTTGAAGGCGTGATGACAAGCATCACCGCACTGTGTTGCTCAAAAACCACCTCGGGTAAATGATCGGCACTGGCGTTCTGACTCAAGCTGAGTAAGGCACACAACAATATCGCTTTAAGTCGCTTCAAAACTTCCACTCACAAATCACACAACACATTCGACTATAATCTAATCCGCAATAGTTGAACATAGTTCAATTTACTGCATTTGTGCAAAATCAAACAAAAATGCATTTACCTTCGTATACCTTACTCAACTTAAGTGGTGATGCCATTTTCGCCACATCTTGATATACTTCGCGACAATGAAAAGTGCCCTATGCCAACGATGAAATACAAAGACTTAAGAGACTTTATTACGCGCTTAGAAGAACAAGGTGAACTTGTTCGGGTTAAGCAGCCCATCTCTACCAAGCTAGAGATGACCGAAATAGCCGATCGCACCTTACGTGCTGGCGGCCCAGCGATTTTATTTGAAAACCCCGAGGGGTTTGATATTCCTGTTTTAGCCAACTTATTCGGTACACCAAAACGTGTTGCTATGGGCATGGGTCAAACCGATGTCAGCGAACTACGTGAAGTAGGTAAGCTATTGGCTTTCTTAAAAGAGCCTGAACCACCAAAAGGCATCAAAGAAGCTTTAGGGCAAATCCCAGTGTTTAAGCAAGTGCTGAATATGCCTGCCAAGGAAGTGCGCAAAGCGCCTTGTCAGCAAGTGGTATTAAGTGGTGATGACGTCGATTTAACTAAGCTGCCAATTCAACATTGTTGGCCAGGTGATGCAGCACCGTTGATCACATGGGGCTTAACGGTCACCAAAGGGCCATATAAAAAGCGCCAAAACTTAGGCATCTATCGCCAACAGCTATTAGGTAAGAATAAAATCATCATGCGCTGGTTATCACACCGCGGTGGTGCACTTGATTATCAAGAGTGGTGTAAAGAGCACCCTGGTGAACCATACCCAGTTTCAGTTGCGCTAGGCGCTGATCCGGCGACGATTTTAGGCGCTGTGACCCCTGTGCCTGATACTTTAAGTGAATATGCATTTGCGGGTTTGCTGCGCGGTTCAAAAACTGAAGTTGTAAAGTCTGTGTCTAACGACCTACAAGTACCGGCCACTGCCGAGATTGTACTTGAAGGCTATATTGAACAAGGTGAAATGGCACCTGAGGGGCCTTATGGTGACCACACAGGTTATTATAATGAAGTAGATGACTTCCCAGTGATGACCGTCACGCACATTACCCATCGTGAAAACCCGATTTATCACAGCACTTATACGGGTCGCCCACCCGATGAGCCGGCCATTTTAGGTGTGGCACTGAATGAAGTATTTGTGCCAATTTTACAAAAGCAATTCCCTGAAATTGTCGATTTTTACTTACCGCCTGAAGGCTGTTCATACCGTATGGCCGTGGTCACCATGAAGAAACAGTATCCGGGTCATGCGAAACGTGTGATGATGGGTGTTTGGTCGTTCTTACGCCAGTTCATGTATACCAAGTTTGTTATTGTCTGTGACGATGACGTCAACGCGCGTGACTGGAATGATGTCATTTGGGCCATTACTACGCGTATGGACCCAGCTCGTGACACCACCATGATCGAAAACACCCCGATTGATTACCTCGACTTTGCTTCTCCGGTGTCAGGTCTTGGCTCAAAAATGGGAATGGATGCCACCAATAAATGGCCAGGTGAAACCGATCGCGAATGGGGTGAGCCCATCGTGATGGATGAATCAATCAAACAACGAGTTGATGAAATTTGGGACTCGTTAAACATTATGTCTCTAAATAAATAAACGCTGCACGCGTCGTGAAAGGTTTAATAATGCAAGTGTTAAATGCAGAAGTAGTAAGTATTACCCCCCTAACAGAATTTGTTTACAAGGTAGAGCTAAAACCAAGCGAGCCTGCAGAGTTTAAAGCAGGTCATTACCTTCAATTAGTACTTGGCGAAAAAGATAAGCGCGCTTTTTCAATTGCGAGTCGCCCAAGCCAAAAAGAATTACTTGAGCTACACATTGGTGCCTCAGAAGAAAACAGCTATGCCATGCAAGCGCTTGATCATTTGCGTGAACACCACGCAAATGGCACGCAAGCAATCGTTGAGGTGGGCTTAGGTATTTCTGAATTACGTACTGAATCACAATTACCAATCGTGTTATTAGCGGGCGGTACAGGTTTTAGCTATGTAAAATCAATGGCAGACCATTTAGCTGAGATTGATTCAGACCGTCAGGTGCATTTTTACTGGGGTGTACGTGACGAATCAGCGTTATATGCAGCAGAAGAGATGCAAGCTTGGGCCGCGAAAAAGCCAAACTTCACGTTCGTGCCTGTCGTTGATAATGCCAGCGATAACTGGGCAGGCCACACAGGTTTTGTACACAAAGCGGTATTAAAAGATTTCGACTCGCTTGCAGCCTACGAAATCTATATGGCAGGCCGTTTCGATATGATTGGTCCAGTGCGTGATGACTTTATCGCCCACGGCGCAATTCGTGAGAATATGTACGCCGATGCCTTTGCGTACATTAAGTAACGCAACTTAATAATAATAAACGCCAGCATATTTGCTGGCGTTTTTTTTAAATCTACTGCTATTGCACTTCTATGGTATATGTTTCTACTTCTGTATTCGGATTCAAATAGCCTTGCTCTAAAAAGTGCCCAGTATTTTCAAGCGTTCTTTCTAGCCTAGCAACAGCCAGTCTAATTTCATAGATCGCATTCGCCATATCCAGCCTCAAATTTTTAAGTAAGCTTTTTTTATTCTCTGACTGAGAAAACTCAAGACCAAACCGAGACAATGCAGCCATATTCAATTTTTGCGATGCAACATGTGCTTCTTTGCTAAACTGATAACTTGATGCGATAGGGAGCAATAATTCAACAGGTAGCTCTCGTAGCTCACCTCTTTGTAAAGCAAACTCCCATACTGATGAATGAATTTCGAGATAGTTAATTTGCAATGAGTATTGAGCATCATCAGGATAATTATCCCGCGCAATTAGCTCATCAAGATAGGGCATCGTTTCTTCAAAAGATTTTTGAGTTCGCCTCAATGCATCTAAATTGCCTTTTAGCTCGTAATGAGTTTTTTCAAGAATGACATGCGCATGCCTTTCTTCTTGATAGTTTTGAAACCACTCGTTAATCACGAGAGCGATTAACACGCCCAGAGTCACTATTGTCAGCTCAAAAGTAACTTTACCTAAACTAGATCTCAATTTTTCTTTCATATCCGTTGAACCTACTACAAGTACCGATTTTCATCTTACCGCTTTGATAGGCATAAGAAAACTGCAAAGTCTATGACAGAGTCTAAATCGAATTGTCCTGCTGGCTGCGAATAAAACCCTACTGACACTCCCTGACAGAACGCTGTGGTTTACTTATCTACGTCAACCAACAAACAGTCAATACAGAGATAAATATGTCTAATAACGCCATTGAAATCGTGCAATTCAAGTTACAAGAAAACGCTGATCTTGCTCAGTTCGAAGCCGCAAACACCGCTTTCCAAAGCTTCATTGATCAACAACCGGGTGTGCTCTACCGCTCGCTTGCAAAATTAGCAGATGCCCACAGCTATGTTGATGTGGTGTATTTTGAAACCATGGCTGATGCCAAGCGCATTGGTGATGCCTTTATGGAAAACCCAATTTGTCAGCAGTTCGCGCAACTGATTGAGAAAGACACTGTGAAATTAGAACGCTACAATGCAGTGAGTCAGACGCCTTGTGAACAAAGTGCCTAACACTCTAGTCATCAAGTAAAACAAAAAGGACAATGGTGTGCATAAATCTGAGCGGTTATTTCAACTGGTCAACATTCTAAAAAGTCGTCGGCTCGCAACCCGTGCCTGTGACTTGGCAACGCGTTTGAATGTGTCAGAGCGCACCATTTATCGTGACATCCAACACCTTCAAAGCTCTGGTGTGCCCATTGAAGGCGAAGCTGGTATTGGTTATCTCATTAGTGACTATGACTTGCCACCTATGATGTTCACCATGGACGAACTACAAGCGCTGTTGCTTGGCAGTAAAATGGTCAGCGCATGGACCGATCCTGATTTAGCCGAAAAAGCACAAAGCGCCATCACCAAAATAGAAGCTGTACTGCCCGCCCAGTTAAAACAACAAACAACCGATCAGCCTTATTTAGTCTCAGGCTGGAGCCATAACGCCGAACATCAATCGTTTACTTTTACCCTGCGCCAAGGCATCGAACAAAAACGCTGTGTAGATTTGCATTATAGCGATGCCAAACAAGCGCTCACTTCGCGCACTGTTGAACCGCTGGGGTTAGTCTATTGGGGTGGTAAATGGACACTGGTTGCTTATTGCCAACTCAGAGCAGATTATCGAGAATTTAGACTCGATAGAATTCAAGGTGCGACTTTATTAGACAAAGATTTTAACCTGCACGAAACGAAAAATCTCGATCACTATGTAGCACTTATCAAGGCGAAATATGAGCAACATTAATATCTGATTTAGATTTCTTCAATTTACAAATTTAAAACACAATGACAACATCAAATTTCAAATTAAAAGGAAGTTATTTTGAAGTTAAAGCTTAAGAAAAGTCACCTCAAAACTTTAAGCAAAGATTTAGAGTCATTGCCAGTTGAACAAACTCCAAACGTTGCAGGGGGCACTTGGCAAACAATAACCATTACCACAACTGTTGCTTCACATCCCGTTATCTCATGCGGTGGCGGCGGTGGCGGCGGCGATGATGGCAGCGGCGGTCCAACGTATGTTTGGGTTTGCACCTACGTACCAGACAAAAATATTGTTTAACAAATAACTTGAGCGCTTTATAATCTAAAGCGCTAAATTATGAATATTTATATAAAAATTTTTATTCCCTTACTCTTCATTTCTACTCTATTTCTTTGCGTTTTGCATCTATTGGATATTCCTAAAGAAAAGACAGAAATAGCCATCCACAATATTGAAAAGACGTTAATTTTTGCTATAAATGCGAACGAAATAAACACCTTAATACTAGATAAGATTTCGAAAAATAAAAAAGTTTTAATCTACAACCACGGAACAGTTAATCCTAGAAAACCCAACTCATGCAGCAAATATGTCCCGAGCTCCATTACAGACAACGCTTTTAGAGATTTTTTTATAATTATTTTATGTTCAAACTCAATTGAAAAGCCTTACCCAAAAGCTACTGGTAACTATACATTTTCTAGAGCAAATGAAATAAAAAGCTTAGTGGATAAAGTTTTAGCGGATGGATTTTCCTCAAATGACATTTTTTTGGCTGGGCATTCTGCTGGAGCATGGTCATCTATGCTTTTTGCATCTATGAATCCTGAAAAATATAACTCTATTATTGCATTTGCACCTGCATTCGCTGGTACTAGACAAAGCCAAATACAATACCCTAATTGGAGATTAGCTAATAACTATCAGATGCAGAAGTTAAAGAGTGGCGCTCCTATTCGAGGGTTACTTTTCACATATGAAAAAGATCCTTTCATGCAACCTAATGATTTTTTAGACCTCATTGCGCTATTTTCCGGATCTTTAAGACTCATCTCGTACGATTGCCATGATTCAGAGCACGCGCACATGACACATTCATTAGATTGCATGTCTCATCAAACAAAAAGTTTAATAGAAAGCCTATTATCTAATGGAGAAACTTTTCCATAATTATTGAAAATGATCTATTCAATAAAAACAATCAAACCAATCAAAACAACCCATTTTACCAATCAAACTTTATTGCTGATACTAATCTCAACCAACAGGAGAACCGTATTATGCAAGCAATTAAAGACATTATGACGAGCCAATTTCCGGCTATTTACGCACACACAGAATTAACGGACATTATTGAACAACTACAAAGCCATGGACTATTTGGTGCGCCCGTACTCGACGGCCAAAAACAGTTAATTGGTTTTATCTCTGAACAACAACTGCTTAATCCACTGTTACAAAACAGTTATTTTTGTGACGGTCAAATCACCGCACAAGACTTGATGAATAAAGACGTTTTAGCAGTAAAAAGCAACATGTTGGTGGTCGATCTAGCCACGCAAATGCAGGGAGATAAACCGAAAATTTACCCTGTAATAGAAGACAATAAAGTGATTGGATTAGTCACGCGCTCGCGGGTTATCAATGCGCTTAAGCAAGCTTATTTAAGCTGTGCAAAAGCTTCATAAGTTAATCAAAGTTTAGACTAGACGGTAACCATCAGGGTGTTACCGTCTATTAGTTTTTATAGAGATAGCAGCAGATTAACCCGCTTTTTTGGCTAGTAAAGCTTGTTTGTCTGAATCACTTAAGAATGCAATTTCAAGCGCATTTTCTTGAGCTTTTTTCACATCATCAGCGGTTAAGCCTGCTACTTTTGCGGCTTCAATAAACTCATGCTGTAGCTCAATCCCCTGCACGGCTGGGTCATCGGTATTAATACAAGCCGCAATACCGTGATCTAAGAATTGTTTAAGAGGGTGCTTGGTTAAATCAGCCACGGTACTTGTTTGAATGTTGCTGGTTAAACACGATTCAATACCAATGCGGTTGTCACGTAAGTAATCCATCAGTTTTGGATCTTCAATTGATTTCACACCATGACCAATACGCGTTGCGCCTAGTTCTTGAATCGCCTGCCACACACTTGATGCGCCTTCAGCTTCACCAGCATGGATGGTTACGCCTAAATACGCGTCGCGAACTTGCTTAAAGTGATCAACAAATAATTCACCCGGGAAGCCAAGCTCATCACCCGCTAAGTCAACAGCTGCCATATCGTTTTTAAATGCTAAGATTGCATCTAGCTCGTACTGGCATTTTTCTACACCGAAAGTACGCGACATAATGCCGATCAGGTTAACCTTGATATCACGGTTAGCAGTTGCCGACTTAATGCCGTCAACTACGGCTTCTACGACACCTTGCGGGTGTAAATTATGACTTTGTGCCATATAGTATGGACTGAATCTTAATTCTGTGTAATCGATGTTTTGCGCAATGGCATCTTCTACGTTTTCTATCGCAATACGACGACATGCATCGTAGTCACCCAATACCTTCACCCCCCAGTCTAGCTTTTGTAAAAACGCCACAAGGTTTGGTTCAGTGCTCTGCACTTGAACATGTGGTAATAAGCCTTCTAGATCATTGGCCGGAAGCGGTAAATTAAATTGCCTACCTAACTCCAAAATAGTGTTAGCACGCACATTGCCATCTAAGTGGCGGTGTAAGTCTAATAGCGGATATTGGTTACTAAACATAATTTACTCTTCTGTTTTGCGGATAAAATTTTTCAGATCATACGCATGTGTGGCTCTCGATCAAGGACAGGTGTCCTCCGGAGCGAGCTCATTCGACCACTTTCAATAAAAAGCCCCAGCTACATAACTATAGCTGGGGCTCTATCTGTGTCTAATTTTCTAAATAGTTACCGTTATTTTGCGGCCAATAATAAATAAGCTTTTTGGAACTGCTGGGTTTGCTCATAACTATTTAGAACCGGTTTTAAATGGGCTTTATCGAGCTCTGTTAGCTGACAATTGTCGAATACTTTTGCCGCCAATTCATACTCACCTGCCGCGTTGGCTAGGCACCCCATGGCAAACAACAATTGCGGTTGCTCAGGGTGTTTTTTCAATGCATCTTGCAGTGATGAACGCAATTTAACATCTGGGTTTTTGGCATGCACAACCACATCAGCAAAGGCTTGATACTGACCTTTCTTGAGCCATTTTTGTAATGTCGGCAGCAAGTTTTGCCATTGACCGGCACTGGCTTGCGATTGCATGTAAAGTGCTTCGCTTTGCACTTTTAATGCTTTAGGTAGTTGCTCAAATTGGCCAATCGCCTGCTCTGCGTTCGTATTAAACCAACGTGCCATAAATACCTGCCACTGTGCTTGTGACCAATCTAAGCGCTTGTAATGCTGATTAATCGCCGTCGCTAATTCAGCGTGTTTTTCAGCCTGTAGTAACCCGGCTAAATAACTACTTACCGTAGCCTGCGTTGGTTTTTTCTCTGCCATTGGGGCGTCTAATAAGGCTAACGCTTGCTCGTTCTGATTGGCATCCAACCAAAGTTTAGGCACCTTTCTCTGCGCAGCATCACTGATATTTTGTAAATGCGCCAGCGCTTGTGCTTTATCACCTTGCTGTAAAGCAGCTTTTGCCAGCAAGGCTTGCTGCGCGTCTTGCCACTCTTCAGGCGCTTGTCCTTTATTAAAGGTGCTTTGCACCGCTGCCACATCATCATTGATGCTTGCCCATAAACCTTGTTGCCACACTTGCTGTGCTTTAAGTGCTTTTTTACCACGCCAAAAACCTGTGGTTTTGCCGTACATGCGTAACAATGTTTTTAATAATTTAAGCATTAGCCACAACGCAATAAAGCCCAGCACAAACATGATTACAAAGGCGACGATTGTGCCTTCGATTGTGGTGTTATTAAATGCGATGAGCACATAGCCTTTTTCATCTATTAATAGATGACCTGCAGCCAATGCTGCAGCGACAAGGGCAAATGCTAAAATTGCTCTTATCATGGCGCAACCTCTTCAGCTAACCAGCTCTTCAATACTTGCTCAGAGCTTAACTGCACTGGCCGACTAAACTGAAGCGGCTGTTGTTGTAACTCAATCAGTGCGGATTGCATTGCTTTAACTTCAGCCTTATCTGCTGCGAAATAGCTCCCAACATGTTGCTGAGCCTGCTTTAAAGCAGTGAAGAATACGCTGGCTTGCTTATCCATTAGCGCAGTTTGCGCTTGTGATAAATAGCCGCGTAGTTGTGCTTTTAATAATTGCTGCTCTTGGGCATCCAGTAGCGGATCTATCACTGTCACATCACGCTCGCGGATCTTAATAAAGTCATCCACCAGCCCTTGCCATGTTCTCTTCAGATTAGTTTGCCAATCGCTAACCTCTGTTGATAATTCAGCTGGCGCTTGCTGACGTGTCTCAGGTAACTGCAAAGTGACTAATGGCAACGCATCGACCTGATTCAATAAACCATGTAGCTCTAAGTAAATACTTTCCACCGCGGGTTGAGGCTGAGCGTTGAGTAAAGCAATGTCATCTGCCAATGCTTTTAATACTTCCGTATTGTTGCTCTGTGCTAACAACACATCGTGTACACGCTTTAATACCGCTGCACCGCCTTGATAATCTTGCTCTGCGGCCACTTTAAATACCGCTAGACGATGCAAGTAAACCGCTTCATTAATTGCTGCGCCACTGAGTTGTTGATCAGCTTGGCGTAATTTGCTGTCTAACTGGGCTGCAAAGCTCTCTTGTAATTGCGCTGCTTGCGATGACAAAGACTGGTTCACCGCTTGTGACAAGCGTGATTGCTCACTTTGCAGAGCTGCTAAATTCTGTTGCGACTGTTTGAGTTCACTTTTTAAGGCGCTATTTTCGGTTTTTAAGGCATCTAGTGCCGCATAGGTTTTGTCGCTGATCTGCTGTCCATGGACAATTAAACCGGTTGTCATGACACCCGTTGCCGTTGCTATCAACAAGGCTAATACGCCTACTTTACTGATCTTTTGCTTCATCGGTTTGGTCTCTGGCACGCTCGGTTTTTCACTCGCAGCGGTTGGTTGTTTTTGTTCTTCACTCATAGTGCTTACCTGCTGTTTTTGAGACGACTTAATGCAACTGAACACGGCATCATCACTGGCACCGTCGGCAAGGTATATCTGCGTCTCAGCAATTTGGTACTCTTGTTGTAAATAATCACAGCTACGTTGACTAACAAGATAAAAATCTCGTTGCTTTAACCAGTCCAAATGTTGTTCTGATTGTGTGTTAAAAACAGCATCAATCGCAGCATTACTGCTCAGCACTATAGCGGTTATCTGTTGCTCACGCCAGTGGTCTAACCAGCTATCAGCGCTTTCTTCTAACGCTGCGCGTTCATATACAACACATTGATTTAGAATAGCACCGCGTGATTTACAGGTTTTGGCTATCAGCGTGCGACCACCCTTGCCTTTGACAAGTACACATTGTTTTGCGTCTAAATCTTGTAAGGTTTTTAAGGCCAATAAGCCTTCGGAATCTTGTTGCTCTGGAAAATCAGCTTTGCGAGAAAAGTGCGCTTCTATGGCCTGTGCGGTTTGCTCACCCACTGCAAATAGTTTGGCATGGGCTGGTAAAGTTGGATATTGCTCAGCAAGGGACTGCACGGCATCTTGAGAAATGAAAATAATGACATCAGCATTATCGAGTGGCGCAAGCTGCTGAGCGTCCAGTGTTATCGAGGTAAGTGATAACACTGGGGTATGAAGATATGCAATCTGATGCTGCTCGAGTTGCGCCTTAAGCTGCTCACCTTTACCGCTTGGCCGTGTGATTGCAATCTTTGTCATACTAGATTTAACCTTATTACGCGTCTCTATAAACTTCAGCTAGAATTTTGTCAGCACCTTGCGCTAATAGCTGCTCGGCAAGCTGAACGCCTAACTGCTCAGCGTTCTCAACTGAACCTGACACTTCATCGCGTAAAATCTCAGAGCCATCAACTGCCCCAACAAGGCCACGAATATGTACTTGCTCACCATTTACTAGAGCATAAGCACCGATTGGCACCTGACAACCTCCTTCTAAACGACGGTTCATAGCACGCTCTGCAAGTACACGAATACGTGTTTCAGTGTGCTCTAACGGTGCAAGCAATGCTTTTACTCGTTCGTCATCACTGCGACACTCGATACCCACGGCACCTTGGCCATTGGCTGGTAATGATGTTTCTGGCTCGATGAAGTCAGCAATGCGCTCAGGCATTTCTAAACGCAGTAGACCAGCAGCAGCTAAAATAATCGCATCGTAATCGCCATTATCTAGCTTAGCTAAACGGGTATTTACATTACCGCGTAAGTCACGAATGTCTAAATCTGGGCGTAATGCACGTACTTGACATTGGCGACGTAGACTCGAAGTACCGACTACTGCGCCTTGCGGTAGCTCATCTAAGCTTTTGTATTTGTTTGATACAAACGCATCGCGCGGATCTTCACGCTCACAAATGGTGTTAAGCTCTAACCCTTCAGGGAACTCAACCGGCACATCTTTCATTGAGTGCACCGCGATATCAGCGCGGCCATCTAACATGGCTTGTTCAAGCTCTTTTACGAATAACCCTTTACCACCGATTTTTGCCAGTGGTGTATCTAGAATAATGTCACCCTGGGTCGACATTGGCACCAGCTCAACGGTAAGGTCTGAGTGAAAACGCTCAAGTTCGGCTTTCACAAATTCTGCCTGCCACAGTGCCAGTGCGCTTTTGCGGGTTGCGATACGTAAAATATTTGCTTGTTCTGTCATGCTTTTGCCTGTTGGACGCGATTAAAGCGCCGATGGAATAATTCGAAAAGTTTTTTGTGCCAGTAACTCGCCTTGCTCAGTTACGGCTTCAACACGCCATTGACCTGTTTGGCTTGGCATGATGTTTTTGCTTGAATAAGTACGGTAGCGGTCTGCGCTGATCGTCAATGGGATTTCTGCCATTAACTGATCTTGATGAAACCATAAATGGCTAATAGTTTGACCTTTTAGCTTGCGCACCTCTGTGAAGAAAAATAGTTTTTCTTGAAACTCGGTTTGCTCAATCGACTCTTTTAACACATCAACTGGCTCACGCTCACTGATGCCTGTAGTCAGTACAGCACGGCTAATAAATTGCACATCAATTTGTGCACCTAACGCCACTGAAGTCACTTTCGCGTTGTCTGAAAACTGTTTTGATGACGTTTCTGCATCTTGCTCAGCCTCAGGTGAAGTAGTTGCCGCCTCAACAGTTTCTTTCTCAACGCTGATTTCATCAGTCACTTGCGCAAGCTCAGACTCGCTATCAAGGGTGTGCACTGCGTCTGTTTGCTCAGTTAAAGCTACGCTGGCTTTT
Organism: Pseudoalteromonas sp. NFXS53; assembly: GCF_056629255.1. Taxonomy (NCBI): domain Bacteria; kingdom Pseudomonadati; phylum Pseudomonadota; class Gammaproteobacteria; order Alteromonadales; family Pseudoalteromonadaceae; genus Pseudoalteromonas; species Pseudoalteromonas sp. NFXS53. The sequence continues at coordinate 26,463 of NZ_JBWVBR010000025.1, forward strand.
TCCACACCAGCTTGGTTATTAACAGCTGCGGCATTTTGCACCGACTCTTGAAGCTCAAGCTCTGCTGCAGCAGTTTGCACAGGAGTAATGGCTTCTTCGGCGATCACCTCGGTTTCAGGCTCAGGTATAGCTGCAACGCCGTTATCTAACTCTTGCTGTGCAGTATCTGTAACAAGTTCTGGCTCTGAAATAACGACTGTGTTTGGCTCAACCATTTCAATATTTTGCACTTCATCGGCATTTACTGAATTCATTAAGCCATACACGATAGCCACAGCGGTCAGCATTAACATGCTTGCTGCCATAAAAATGCGTCGCCAATGCCACTGATAATACACAGCTTGCGGCTGGGCAGGTGCCTTACTCACACTGGTTTTTATGACAATCTTCTGTGACATATTTTGCTCCGTTTAATTAAGCCAGTTTTTCAAGCAACCAAGTGCGAATTGCTGTTAGCTCTTCAGCACATACCTGATGTGCCATTGGGTAATCTTGCCATGATACCGAGTAACCCTGCGTGGTGAGCGTATCAAATGCTTGGCGACCCGCCATCATAGGCACAACAGGATCTTGCGACCCATGCGCCATGAAAATATCTAACTCGGCTTGCACAGCCTCGTCTGCCAACTTTTGCGGCGCGCACATATAAGTCGATAACGCCATCACACCAGCGAGTTTTTGCTGAAGACGCGGTGCCAAATGCAAGGCTATCACCCCACCTTGAGAGAAACCAGCCAAGATGATTTTATCGGCAGGTATACCTTTGTCTAACTCGGCTTGAATTAAAACTTCAACTTGAGCTGAAGAGTCTCTCACACCTGTTTCATCGGCTCTTTTATCTAGATCAAAAGACTTGATGTCATACCATGCGCGCATCACCATGCCACCATTTATGGTGACCGGTTGCTCTGGTGCGTGAGGAAAAATAAACCGTACGCCAAGATCTGCAGGTAAACCTAGTTCAGGAGCTATCGGTAAGAAGCCGTTACCTGAATCGCCAAGGCCATGTAACCAAATGATCGACGCTTTATGCGTGCTTTGTGCTGGGTATTCTACAAATTCAAGCATTAGTCGTGCTGCCACTCAATAGGTGCACCAGCTTGCTTGGTCGCCGCTTCGCTCATAAATTGCCAGAATTCTGCACCCGAGCGGTTGTCGATCCACTGTTCGCCTTGTAGCTCAAAATGGTGACCATTGAATTTAGTGGCAACCCATACTTGATGAAGTGGTGCTTGTTTGTTGATGATGATCTTACTCTTATCAGGGAAGATGATCTCTAAAATGCCCGATTGAGACTCATAGTCTAAATCAACATCACAGTCATCAATTTGCTCTTCAATGGTTAACATTAACGCGTCGGCAAGTTCGTGGTATTCATGATCGGTCATCACGGCATCCTTCAATAAGCACGGTTGTATAAGTTATGACGAAATTTCACAGCCCCAATAGCTGCATTTTCTATGAATTCTGTTACTCTGCGATTATAAAGGCACTGACATCATTAATCTAATGAAAGCGAACCCCTCATTCACAAGCTTATTATTTTTGGTCATCTTTACCAGCTTATTCGTGACTGGTTGTGGCCAAAGTGGCGTGCTCTATTTACCAGAGCAACAGCAACAAGATAACCAAACACCTGCGAGTAAACAACCAAAGCAAGACCAACAGAAACAACAGCAAGAGGAAAAGTAAGATGGATTTTTTCGAATACAAAAATAATCAGCTGTTTGCTGAAGGGGTTTCGGTGGCAGATATCGCCGAGCAATACGGTACACCCTGTTATGTCTATTCTCGCAAAACCTTAGAGCGTCACTATCATGCATTTACTGATGCCGCTGACGGTCATCCGCATTTAGTCTGCTATGCAGTTAAAGCAAACTCGAATCTGGCTGTGTTAAATATCTTGGCCAAACAAGGTGCTGGCTTTGATATTGTCTCGCAAGGCGAGCTTGCGCGAGTTTTGCAAGCCGGCGGTGATGCCAGCAAAGTGGTTTTCTCTGGTGTTGCAAAAACTGCACAAGAAATTGCTTTTGCTCTAGTGCAAAACATCAAATGTTTTAACGTTGAGTCTGAAGCCGAGCTTGAGCGTATCAGTCATGTTGCTAGCGAGCTGAATAAAACAGCACGCGTGTCTATTCGTGTGAATCCAGATATTGATGCTAAAACCCATCCTTACATTTCTACTGGGTTAAAAGAAAACAAGTTTGGTATCGACATCAATCAGGCCTTCGATATTTATCAAAAAGCCTATGCATTGCCAGGCATTGACGTGGTCGGTGTTGATTTTCATATTGGCTCGCAGCTGACCGAAGTCGCGCCATTCTTAGCCGCACTAGACAAAGTATTGGCTTTGGTCGATAAGCTAAAAGCCGCAGGTATCGAACTTGAACATTTAGACATTGGTGGTGGTCTGGGCGTGCCTTACGACAGTGAAAAGCCACCTCACCCAAGTGCCTATGCCGCAGAAGTGAAAGCTAAGCTAGTAAACTACCCTCACCTAGAACTCGTCTTTGAGCCAGGTCGCGCTATTGCTGCCAATGCCGGTATTCTAGTGACCAAAGTTGAGTATATTAAGCCAACTAAAGACAAACACTTCGCGATTGTTGATGCGGGTATGAACGACATGCTCCGTCCGTCTTTATATCAAGCATGGCAAAACATCATTGCTGTTGCACCGCGCGCTGATGGCACACCAACACAAAATTATGACGTAGTAGGCCCAGTGTGTGAAACCGGTGACTTCTTAGGTAAAGATAGACCCCTTGCCATTCAAGCAGGCGATTTACTTGCACAGCGCAGTGCCGGTGCCTATGGCTTTACCATGAGCTCAAACTACAACTCGCGCCCTCGTGCCGCTGAAGTCATGGTAGATGGCGATGAGAGTCATTTGGTTCGCCAACGCGAGACGCTCACTTCTCTTTGGCAAGGCGAGCAATTACTGCCTTAATTAAGCGCTTTCCCGTACCAAGCCCAGTGGATATCACTGGGCTTTTGATAATTGCCATGGCAAAGTAGTAGCAGCTTGGAGTTACATTAAGACATTATGTTTGTAAATTTTTCTAAAATGCACGGTTTGGGTAATGACTTTATGGTCGTTGATAACGTCACTCAAAATGTATTTTTATCACGCGACCAAATCAAGAAACTTGCTGACCGCAATTTCGGTGTGGGTTTTGATCAACTACTCATGGTTGAAGCGCCTTATTCACCCGATCTCGATTTTCATTATCGTATTTTTAATTCTGATGGCACCGAAGTGGAACAATGTGGCAATGGTGCACGCTGTTTTGCACGCTTTGTGCGCATGAAGGGTCTCACCAACAAACATAAAGTCGCAGTGTCTACTAAGGGTGGCAACATTACCCTGTACACAGAAAAAGACGGCCAAGTCACAGTGAACATGGGCAATCCGCACTTTGCGCCGAGCAGTGTGCCATTTAAAGCGAAAAAGCCAGAGCTCACTTATATTCTTCGCGCAGGTGAAAGCACGGTTTTTTGTGGCGTAGTGTCTATGGGCAACCCCCATTGTGTATTAGAAGTCGATGACGTGCATACCGCTGAAGTCGAGACCTTAGGCCCTTTACTTGAAAACCACGAACGCTTTCCTGAGCGTGCCAATGTGGGTTTTATGCAGATCATCAACCCTGAACACATAAAACTGAGAGTCTGGGAGCGCGGCGCTGCCGAAACACTCGCTTGTGGCAGCGGTGCTTGTGCTGCAGTTGCTGTGGGTATAATGCAAAAGAAGTTAGCCAGTACAGTGCGAGTAGATTTACCTGGCGGTTCATTACAAATACGTTGGCAAGGTGAAGGTAACCCAGTACGTATGACAGGCCCTGCAGAGCACGTATTCGATGGGCAAATTTCTTTATAAAGAATCAGCTTTGTAGCGCGCTCACAATAAAAAGTCGGAGTAATTAACATGAAGCAAACAGATCAAGAACAACAAGTCTGCGACTACTTAAAACGCAACCCCGACTTTTTTCAGCATCACCCTTATGTGTTACTCGAATTAGAATTGTTCAGCAAAAGCCAAAGCTTACCGAATTTAGCCCTGCAACAGTTGCGTTTATTAAGAGAGCAAAACCAAGCATTAAAACAGCAGCTCTCTGGAATGGCTAAAATTGCACACAGCAATGAACAGATATTCAAAACACTGAGCGATTGCCAGCGCCAGATTTGGCAGGCTAACTCCTTGAATGAAATCTCTAAAGTGATCCAAACAGCGTTTGCCAATACACCTAATATTTCAGCGACAGAGCTGCTCTTTCAGCCCAAACAAGTAACCCAAGCCCTAAACACCACTCTTGAGGATAAGGCCCAATACTTAGGTCGCACGCCGAAGCAATTAGATAGCGTCTGGGATAAAGCCCCGAGCACTGGCTCTGTGGCACTGTATCAACTTGACGACAGTGATGCGGTATTGGCTTTTGCCAGTGACAACCCTGCGCATTTTTGCCCTAATAACGACGACTTGTTGATGCAAGAGTTTTTAGCAGGCTTAAAACTGAGAATAGCAGCTCTTGGATAGCCCGTTGTGAATAGTCAGTTCAATGCCTCTGAAAGTGAACTTAAAGACGAATTTTCTCAGCCAATCGATGCATTTATGGCTTATTTACGTCATGAAAAGCAATACTCAGAACACACTTTAGGACAGTATAAGCGCCAACTTATACAAGCCGCTTTGGTCTTTCAGCAAGACTGCCATGATTGGCTAGGTGTATCCCCCGACCATATTCGACGTTTTAGCATGCAACTGCGCAGCAAGCAGTACAATCCTCGTAGTATTAATTTGAAGCTTAGCTGCATTCGCAGTCTGTATAAATTTTTAAAAGCCAAACATCAACACCACCAGACTTTAATCAACCCCGGAGAAGGTATTAAAGGCCCTAAGTTTCAAAAACCATTGCCAAAGAATCTCGATGTCGACCAAATGGCGCAGTTATTAGAATTGCCCGAAGACGATGCCCTAGCCGTGCGCGACAAAGCCATGATGGAGTTAATGTATTCAAGTGGTTTGCGTGTTAGTGAGCTAGTGAATGCCAACTTAAATGATATTCGCGAAGGGGAAATTCGGGTACTGGGTAAAGGCAGTAAAGAGCGCGTAGTCCCAGTTGGCAGTAAAGCCCTCGCCGCATTAGAGGCATGGTTAAAGCTGCGCCCACAATTTGCCATTGAAGGCGACCCCGCGTTATTTGTTAGCAAACAAAAGCGCCGTATCTCAACCCGACATGTTCATGAGCGTATGAAAGACTGGGGCCTAAAACAAGGCATTAGTACCCCAGTGCACCCACACAAACTGCGTCACTCATTTGCCAGTCATATGCTGGAATCAAGTGGTGATCTGCGCGCCGTGCAAGAAATGCTCGGACACAGTAGTTTGTCAGCAACCCAAGTCTATACCCATGTCGACTTTCAACATCTGGCCAAGGTGTACGACAAAGCACACCCGAGAGCGAAAAAATCCAAATAGCCACTCATTTACGTATAATGCGCATAACCTTAAAGGAGCCATTTAATGCGATTCAACCGAGCTATCACGCCCGTTAAAGTTTTAAGCTTTGACCTAGACGACACCCTTTATAACAATCATCCGATAATCAAAGCTGCGCTACAGGCACAGTTTGATTATCTTGCCACAATTGAGCAGTGGCATGCTAAAGGCCCCGATTATTGGCGTGAGTGTCGCAACCATATTGGTGAAACACAGCCTGAACTTCAGAGTGATGTGACTAAATGGCGTCAGGTTGCATTAAGGTATGGCTTTGCACAATTAGGTTTTTCTGACAGGCAAGCCCAAGAATATGCAAACGCAGCGTACAGGGCATTCGCCGATGCGCGTAGCAATATTGTGGTGAGCGATGATGTACTTGAGCTACTAGCGCAATTACGTGAGAAATATACCCTCATCGCCATTACCAACGGCAACGTTGAAGTCGGCAAATTTAACTTAAAAGGCGAATTTGATCTGGTGTTGCAGGCCGGCCCTCACGGTGAAGCTAAACCGAGTCGCGCATTATTTGATAAAGCCTGTGCACTGTTAGAAGTTAACCCAAGTGATATTCTGCATATCGGCGATAGCCTTGATACCGACGTACAGGGGGCGAATAATGCAGGATGTTATAGTGTTTGGCTCGATAACCAAGATTGTGTATACAACTACAAAGGGCTTGCTGATATTGAAATAACTGACATTATGCAGTTAAAGCTTTTAGTAAATTAACAGGACTTTTTAATGTCTCAGACCAAAATAATGATAACAGGCGCTACAGGCCTTTTGGGACGCGCTTTATTCTCAGAGTTGAACAGCCGCTTTAATGTAATTGGCACAGGCTTTAACCGTGCTGAAGGCAACATCATCAAATTAGACCTACACGACCAAGATGCAGTTGCAAACAGCTTAACAGAGCATAAACCACAAGTCGTGATCCATGCCGCCGCTGAGCGCAACCCAGATATTTGCAGCAACAAGCCAGAGCAAGCCATTGCCCTGAATGTCGCCGCTTCAAAATTTTTAGCTGAACAGTGTGAAGCCATCGGTGCCAAATTGATTTTAATTAGTACCGACTATGTGTTCGACGGCCAAGATGCCCCCTATTTAGAAAATGCCGCACCGAATCCTCTAAACCTCTATGGACAAAGCAAGCAACAAGCGGAGCAAGCCGTGTTAGCGGTTGCGAAAACTCATAGCGTGATCCGTGTGCCGGTTTTATACGGTGATGTTACGCATTTAGGCGAGTCAGCTGTCACCACGCTTGCACAACAACTCAGTGCCACTGCGCCTTCAAGTCACGACAACTGGGCGATCCGCTACCCAACTCATGTAGCCGATATCGCCATGAGTATTCGTGACTTAGTCCAACAAGCTGACAAATTAGGCGGTATTTTCCATATTTCTGGCACTCAGAAAATGACTAAATACCAAATGGCGTGTTTGATAGCCGATGCACTTGGCTATGACCGCAGTTTATTGGAGCCACTGGGCCAACCCAACGATGGTACACCACGCCCGTATAACTGTGCTCTTGAAAATAAGCGCTTAAAAGCCATGGGGATCCACTATGAACGCGGGTTTGCCAAAGCGATTGCTGAGATTATTCGTGCACATATCAATAAATAAACAACCCAATGTCTAAAACACGCCTTGCAAAATACATTGGTCATGCGGGAGTTTGCTCCCGCCGTCAGGCTTCCCGCTTAATTGACTTGGGTGAAGTGACGGTGAATGGCCGACCTGCAAATCACATCGATCACGTTGATGAACTTGATGAGATCATAGTGCAGGGCGTGAAGCTTGAAGGACCTGCCAAAAAGGTGCTCTACGCTTACCATAAACCTGTTGGGATAGACTGTAAGCTAAAGCTTGATGATCCAAGCAGCCTTATTCATCACTTACCGCAAGGTGAGCGTGTTTACCCAATTGGCCGCTTAGACAAAGACTCTCGAGGTTTGTTACTACTAACAAACGATGGCGAATTATGCCAACAGTTAATCCACCCAGATCACCATCAAGAGAAAGAATACCTAGTCGAAGTCGATAAGCCCCTTGATGCTGATTTCTGTGCAAAAATGGCAGCGGGCGTGCCTGTTGATGGTCAAATCACTTTGCCCTGTGAAGTGTCTCTGGTTGATAAGACCCGCTTTAAAATCATTCTCAAGCAAGGGCTAAATCGACAGATCAGAAAAATGGCCAAATATTGTGGTTATAAGGTGATAGATTTATACCGAGTGCGCATTGCCAACTATGTGTTAAATCCAAATGAAGTAAGCGAAAACACTTACCAAGCCATCACCTTAGATGAGTTGCTCTAGTGTTTTTTATAAGCACACCACGACCATCGCCAAGGCGCTGACTAACCCCACCAGCCACACAGATGAACGGGCGATATGCCAGTCAAGGTAATAACATACGCAATAGGCAACACGGGCAATAATGTGGGTGACAGCCAAGGTTTGTGTGGTCTCGTTTATGGTATTTGTACCCAACACCACAGCTAATGCAACTGCAAATACAGTTAATGCTTCAAAGCTATTTTGATGGGCAGCTAAAGCGCGTGCACCAAAGCCAGTAAGCTGCGTTTGTTGCGCTCTTGGGTGTCGATTATCGTAACCGCCTAATCGATTCATCGCGATAGCGACAGGGGCTTTTGCCAAATAAGGCAGTAACATGGCGATAAAAGCACAAACGAGTAGCGTGGTCATTTTATTTACTCCAAACTGACAATATTCACAGTCAAAATATTTTGAACTCAAAACAACACGCTAGCACAAAACTGCAGACAAAAAAAAGCCACCTAAAAAGCAGGTGGCGAATTATTTTGTAGCATCTGATACCGAGTATACGCACAAAAATAAAAAACACACTGCGACAGATTGTCGCAGCTTAGGTGGTTGCCATTGAAGCTTCAAAAGCCTCTATTCAATTTTGCCCTTTCTAAGCTGTATATTTTCAGATAATGCTTTAGATAATAAAAATAAATGCCTAAAACCTGCAATTCGTGATCAATGATTGTGATAAATATTCATTATTCAAACATGCTGACAAAACAAGGAGGTTATTACGATATAGTGTTGTCAAATATAAGCAGTTTTAGACGACGTGGGTGGGCAGCCTTGCTCACTAGATAAATCATTTAACAATAACAAATTGGTATCCTATGACCTGGATCGCTTTCACACTGTTAGCCGCCTTCTCTCAAGCATGGCGTAACGCCTTGCAAAGCAAGCTGAGTAACCATGCAAGTGTCGCAGGTGTCACCCTCGCCCGCTTTTTACTCGCCAGCCCACTCGCGGCCCTCTACTTATTTGGCCTTTACCAATGGCAGCCTGCTGAAGCACTATCACCCAATAGCAGCTTCTTATTTTATGTATTTGCAGCCAGTGTTATGCAAATTGCCGCTACTGCGCTCATGGTGGTGCTCTTTAAGCAAAATAATTACGCCGTCGGCGCAGGACTAGCTAAAAGTGAAGCCTTAGTCGCCGCCATTTTGGGCATGTTGTTCTTTGGCTCTACTTTATCGTTATTAGGCTGGTTAGGTGTTGCAATCGGTGGTGTCGCAGTACTACTTCTGAGCGGTTTTACCTTAAAAAACCTCAACCCAAAAACGGCACTCATTGGCTTAACCTCAGGCACCGCATTTGCGCTTACTTCTCTTTGGGTACGAGAAGCGAGTATCGCATCAGGGTTACCTTTTCCACATAGTGCCGCTTGGGTATTACTCTTTGTATTACTTACACAAACTATGATGCTATCAGCGTATATCAGCATTAAAGAATCACACACTTGGCGCACTTTACTCACTCATAAACCGCTGACTTGTGCGATCAGTTTTACTAGCTGTATTGGCTCAATTGGTTGGTTTAGTGCCATGAGCTTACAACACGTTGCTTATGTCAAAACCCTTGGGCAAGTTGAAGTGTTCTTTACCATCTTACTGTCGATTTTCTGGTTAAAAGAACCGGTAAAAAAACGCGATGGACTTGGGCTAGGCTTAATCGCCGTTGCGGCTATCTTGGTGATGATGACTTAACCAAACTTTTATTTATAAACGTAAAAAGGCTCATCCATGATGAGCCTTTTACTTTGCTAATACACAAAAAGAGTTAGTTCTTCTTATTCATATTCCAAAGCACGCTTTGCCCTTCGCCCATCATGGTTGTTGGCATCTGGCCATTCCATTGCTGGGCACGCATATAATCAACTAGGGTTGCGTTATTCTTAATCGCTTCAGCTTTTTTCAGTATTGCCTCGGCTTCTGCTAAACCTTTTAATTTAATGGCTTCAGCTTCGGCTTGGGCTTCTACTTTAATTGCGTATGCTTGGCCGTCCGCTTTTGCTTTGGCCGCATCACGTTGTGCCAGTGCCGTATTCACTTCACGCTGCGCTTCTAACTTTTGACGCTCTAAACGGTGCTTTTCGGCTGCCGCAAGGTTCTTTTCTGTTTGCTTGGTTTCAATAGACTGAATGTACTTTTGCGGAAGCTCTAAGTTTTCGATTTGCGCCGAGTCTAATTTCACCGGATAGTCTTTCATTTCTTCCAGTAGTAACTCTTCGATACGAGCAATGACCTGAGAGCGATTTTGAATAAGCTCTTCGGCTTTATAGCGTGCTAAAGCATCTTTCGTTGCTGAGCGAAGTTTAGGGTCGAGAATACGGTTCTCAAATTGCGTTAAGCCACCATAACTTTTAAATAAGTCGAACGCTTCTGCACGGATCACCGTCCAGTTAATTGATACCTCTGCAGTTACTGGCATTTGTTCATGAGTCGCGGCACGTAATTTCTCGACATTTTTGCGTGTACGGATCTCCAACATCTCAACACTATCGACAATGGGTACCTTAGTGTGCAGACCCGGGTTAACTTGCTCGGTCGCTTCACCAAAGCGTTTGATAATACCCACATGCCCTTCGTCAACGGTATAAAACGCACCATTCGCAACAATCAGCAAACCGATTGCCGCCGCTGCACCACCAAACAAGCCCTTTTTCTTAAAAAAGTTGGTGCTGATGTCAGGTAAGTTATTGTGTTCCATGCTTCACCTTTTTTAATTTTCGTCCAGTACTGTGCCTATTTATAACACAATAAAGAGATAAAAATATAACCCCTCACTGTTTATGGCTGTGGTGTGAACGTGATTTCATGAGTTAAAACTTGTGGCAATAACGGCGTATTATCGCCATCTGCATACTCATCAAAGCCACTGCGATAGAAAGGTGAAAGTGGGTGACCACTTTGTCCACCAGCCACAGTCATAATGGCTTTTTCTAACTCACCCGGTTGCACAATAAAACGCTGTGACGCACCAAATTCAGGTCGCTGGACCGCAGGCATATAGCTATCGCCAAAGCCGTCGTATTTGGGCATATTTAAGAAGTGACTCAATATCGGCAGTTGCTTGCTAAACGGATGTTGAATTTGTAATGCATTCACTTCACCCCATTTCCATGCGGCCATATTTGGTCCAAACTCTGCGGCCAACTTTTGCTTGGCTTGTTCGTAAGCTGCCAGTTGCAGCGCTTGCCAGTTATCATGCCCATGTAACCAAGATTCTGGTTGGGCATTGCTCAATTGCCAAAGCGCCGGTTCTAAATAATTTTTCAATGCGCTTAAACTGCTACCTGACTTTTTCATGTTACGCTCAACCGACACAAACACAGTATCAATGAGGCTATCGCGATAATAGCGCACTAAGGTGTAGCCCACTGACTCAGCACACGCGCATTGCTGCCAATCATCTAGCCAGCTTAAGTCAATTTGATACTTAAACTGAGTTTCGGTGTCTTGTCGTAGTAACGCCGATAATTGCTTATGCCATGGCGTTAAGAAACGCGCTTCATTATCGAGCTGAATGGTATAAAAATCTTTTTCACTAAATTGTGACTTCTCTAATAATCGATCTCTGATCTGCGCTGAACGCGCACCCAAAGCATAACCGCCATCACCAAAACGCTGATGGGCAACAGCCGAGACCACACGAGCGTTACCCGTCCAAAGTTTACCACTTTGCGGATTCACTACTTGTGGGCGCTGCACTTCATTAAATTGCCAAAGCTTGGCGTAGTGCTCACTTGGTTGTGCTATGTCTGCTGGGTTCGTTCTAGCAGGAACTGCACCCATTGGTTTCCACGCAGCATTACCTTGGTCGTCTACCACCATTAAATTTTGTACTGGAATACCCACATGCGGGGCCAGTGCGACGGCTTCTTCAACCGATTTCGTGCGTTCAAACCTAAGTAACTCTAAGTTTACTGCATAAGACTGGTGCGCCACCCAGCTTAATGCATATTGCTCACCCTGAATGTCTTTCACCGGGCCGTAATCAGACATGGTCAGCTCATACACCGCATGCTCACCGTTTGGTAATGCAATACGCTCGTTTACTTGCCATGTTTTGTCTTGCTCTGTTAGGGCTACCCAATCCGCGGTATCTAAATAACCGTTGGTGAAGCCCCATGCAATATGATCATTACTACCAACTACAACGGCTGGCGTGCCCGGTAACGTCACCCCGGTGACCTGGTATTTTTCGCCTTGGTGACGGTAGTTTAATTGCGCGCGATACCAAATTGATGGCACATTCAAACCCAAATGCATGTCATCTGACAGCATGGCTTTTCCGGTTTTGGTTAACGTGCCGGTTACCGCCCAGTTGTTACTGCCATAGTGGTCTTGCTCTTTAATATGGGTTACTTGTGATATTGCTTCACGGCTAATCGGCTCAGGAATAGCAACTCGCCCTTGTGGCAGTTTTGAGCCATCGAGTGCCGCCTGGTACTGACTCGGCTGCAAGATGAACTCGCGCATTTGCTCACCGTACAGCTTATCTAAATGAATTAATGCTTCATCTCTAAAATAGGTGCCAGCTTGTAAATCGAGATACATGCTAAAGATCACCAGCAAGCTATCTTCGCTTAACCAAGGTTTTGCCTCTGCGCCACTTAATAGGTATTCAAAGCTAGCTATGCCTGCTTGACTTCTACCTTCGTTAACCCCTTGCGTGTAAGATGCCAGTAGTTGCTGATCAGCTTCGGGTAATAATTTAAGAGTTTCTTGGCTGCGAGCACGCAACTGGTGAAAGCGCATTTTCTTATCAAGTTCGAGCGCGCCTTTGCCAAATAACTCACTTAACTCTCCCGCAGCGTTGCGGCGTAATAAATCCATTTGGAAGAAGCGATCTTGACCATGAGCAAAACCCAACGCATAAGCGGCATCTTGCCGGGTTTTCGCAGTGATGACTGCTTGCCCCAATGTATCTCTTGCCAGTGTGACGGGCTTAGAAATAGCATCAGAAGAGCCTTTACCGTCTAATGCCGGTAGGCTGAGCGATAACAAGCCATATAAACCTGCGGTAAGAATTAAAATGAGGATCAACAACCCAGATAATCCACGCTTGAGCCAACTTAACATTGCGGTGTCTCCTTGTGCTTTATTATTTTTATACTAGCCATAAATAAGTGACGCTATTGTGTCAGCGAAACTGCATTATGTTCATGTTATACCCAGCTTTTCAATCTTGTCCCTCTCTGATAGCCAACTAAATCAAATCTTTAACTATTCTTACTGGTATATTAATTCGCCTTAACGTACATTTGAGAAATAGCCTAATTAAGGAGCTTGGCGATGGAATTAAATCAAATTGAACAACGTATTATTGGTGTGTTGCTAGAAAAAGAAGTCACTACCCCTGACCAATATCCTCTATCTTTAAATTCTCTGGCGACGGGTTGCAATCAAAAGTCGAATCGTGAGCCGGTTTTAGAGTTAAGCGAAGCTGAAGTCTTAGATGCCGTTGATGGTTTAATTGCTAAAAGAATAGTAGTTCGAGATGAAGCTGTTTCGGGTCGAGTCGATAAATACCGCCATCGTTTCTGCAATACCGAATTCGGCGATTTACAGTTTAACGAACAACAGCTTGCGGTTGTGTGCGTATTGCTATTGCGAGGCCCACAAACTCCCGGCGAGCTTCGCAGTCGTACCAACCGCCTAGCGAACTTTGCTCAGGTCTGTGAAGTTGAACAAGTATTACAAGATCTCCAACAGCAAAGTCTTGTTCAGCAACTACCAAGACAGCCGGGTAAACGCGAAAGCCGTTATCAACACCTGTTTATATCTAGCACAGAAGCGGAACTGGCCAGTGCAGGGGCCGAGCCATTGGCGGAGTCAGACTTAAACAGCTTATTAGAAGAAGTGCAGCAACTTAAGCAAGAATTAGCCAAGATAAAACAGCATTTAGGACTTTAAATGTAAGAAATAGCGCTTTAAATTCAGCAAATATCACAACATAATAGAGCTTGCACTCAATAAACCAGAACTCACAGAGGAATCATCATGCGCCAAGCCATTTTAGCCGAAATGCGCGTTCAGCCTAATATAGAAGTCGACTTTGAAATCACCCGTCGCGTTAACTTCATCAAACAACGTCTTGTCAGTGCACATTGTAAGTCACTGGTGTTGGGTATTAGTGGTGGTGTAGATTCTTCAACTTGTGGTCGCTTATGCCAGCTTGCCGTTGACGAGCTTAATAACGAGTTAAACACCACTGAGTATCAATTTATTGCGATGCGCTTACCTTACGGCGTGCAAGCGGATGAAGACGAAGCGCAATTAGCTCTTGAGTTTATCAAACCAAGCAAGCGTCTAACTGTGAATATTAAGGATGCGGCAGATGCATTGCATGCTCAAGCTCTACTGGCCATGTCTGATAGCGATACCGCTTTACCTAGTGACAACCATGTGGACTTTGTAAAAGGTAATGTGAAAGCTCGTCAGCGTATGGTTGCGCAATATGAGATTGCCGGTCTTACTCAAGGTTTAGTGGTTGGTACTGATCACAGCGCTGAGAACATTACTGGCTTCTATACTAAGTTTGGTGACGGTGCCTGTGACCTTGCGCCATTGTTTGGCCTATCTAAACGCCAAGTTCGCGCATTAGCCAGCAAGCTTGGCGCTCCAGCTGCCTTAGTAGAAAAAGCACCGACAGCCGACCTTGAATGTGATAAGCCAGGTCTAAAAGACGAAGATGCGTTAGGTTTAAGCTACGAGCAAATTGATGACTTCTTGGAAGGTAAAGACGTAGACGCTGAAGTCGCTGACAAGCTGATTGCGATTTACCTACGCACGCAGCATAAGCGCCAGCCTATTCCTACGGTTTACGACGAAGTATAAGTAACCTGAGCTCAGGTAAGTTCGTTTTTTAGGCAATAAAGAAAATTAGGTTATGAGCTAACTAGCTCATAACCTGTCATACCCGCCTCAAGCACAATTAAACTCAGTAAAAACATCACCACATAACCCACTTTTACTTTCGCACATACATATGCTCCAAGAGGCGCGCCAATCACCACCACAGGAATAGCGGCAAGCAAGTAGCTATGAATTTCCGGCGTGATCTGCTGTAAATAAACCACATTGATAAGACTGCCGATCACTGAGGTGAACGCCATCACTAATACCGACGTCGCGGTCGCTTTTTTCACATCAGCTTTATAGCAAAGCAATAACAGCGCAAATAATGCAATATCTGCACCTGAGCCCACCAAGCCACTGGCAAGCCCGCCAATAAAAGCCACCAGCATTAAGCGCTGTTGATGCGGGTGAATGTCATCAATACTTTGCTCATGGTGGGCTTTGCGCCACCACCTAACCAGCATGGTCACAGCAAAGCACAGCAGCAACACACTAAATACCGACTTAACCCACAACCTAGGCACAACAGGGGCAACATACAATAAACTTAAAATCACACCCAGTGATGCCATTGGCAGTGCAAGCAGCACCACATTGCGATAATAAGGAATGCCTCGACAGATAATAGTTAAACTCGCAGCCGTCATGCCAAAGCTTTGTATCGCCAAAGAAAACACTTTAGATGTGGCCGGTTCAATATCAAGCACCTTGGTCATGATCGGAAACGCCACCGCACCACCTCCCAAGGCTGTGCCACCTGCTACAAAAGACCCTAACGCCATGGTTAAGGCAATCTCAAATTCTTGATAAACCTGCATCAACGCAGGCTTTGCGCCTTGTAACAATAACAAGGTGGCATAAACTCCGGCAGTAAACCAAAACGGCCAAACTGACTTTTGCGTAACTCTTGCTAACATCCGACCTCCATAGACAACGCTGTCAATTATACCCAAGTTGTATACTTTAAGTTCACATTTTTAGGAGCGTTAATTTAAGCCGATGCAAGCGCTTGATCGATAAAAATAAAAAAAGCGTAT
The DNA here is from genome assembly GCF_056629255.1 of Pseudoalteromonas sp. NFXS53. Lineage (NCBI taxonomy): Bacteria > Pseudomonadati > Pseudomonadota > Gammaproteobacteria > Alteromonadales > Pseudoalteromonadaceae > Pseudoalteromonas > Pseudoalteromonas sp. NFXS53. The sequence continues at coordinate 42,187 of NZ_JBWVBR010000025.1, forward strand.
ACACTGGTTAAATAGAAAAAATTTAACAATCAAGATAGGTCTTATATGACAGCACCCATACTTATTACCGGTGGCGCCCAGCGCATTGGCTTAGCACTCACAGAACACTTTGTTGCTCAAGCCCAACCCGTAATAATGACTTATCGCACCCGTCATGCATGTATTGATGAACTCGAAGCCCAAGGCGTTACTTGTATTCAATGTGACTTTGATAAGCCCGACGCCGTTACCGAATTGGTCAATCAAGTAACCTCGATCACTCCCAGCCTTCATGCTGTGATCCACAACGCATCAAGCTGGGATTGTGAAGCCAGTTGTGACGACTATGCCAACTTATTTGACCGCATGATGCATATTCATGCCAAAGTCCCTTACTTATTAAATATGGCGCTAAGCCCGCTGTTACAAAACTCTGATGACATTACCGATATCATTCACCTAACCGATTATGTGGTTGAGACAGGCAGTCCGAAACATATTGCCTATGCAGCAAGCAAAGCGGCTTTAGACAACTTAACTAAGTCTTTCTCCGCGAAGTTTGCACCGCGTATTAAAGTGAACTCTATCGCGCCGAGTTTGATCATTTTCAACGATCATGACGACGACGCTTATAAAGCAAAAACATTAAAAAAATCCCTGATGGGCATCGAGCCTGGCTGCCGTGAGATCATTAATAGCGTTGAGCTATTATTAAGCAGTAACTACATCACAGGCCGCACCCTAGCAGTTGATGGCGGACGCCACTTAAAATAAAGAGACAGATTATGCATGACGATTTAAAGAAAAGTTATCACGAAATCTTAACTGCGGTAGGTGAAAACCCAGAGCGAGAAGGTTTGTTAGACACCCCAAAACGCGCCGCCAAAGCAATGGAGTTTTTAACCAAAGGCTATCGTGAAACTCTAGATGAGATCACCAATAATGCCGTGTTTAGCTCAGATGCCGATGACATGGTGCTGATTCAAGATATCGAGCTTTATTCAATGTGTGAGCACCACTTGCTTCCTTTTGTAGGTAAGTGCCATATTGCTTATATTCCAAATGGTAAAGTACTCGGCCTATCTAAATTTGCACGTATTGTTGATATGTTCGCGCGTCGCTTTCAGATTCAAGAGCAGCTTACTCACCAAATCGCTAAAGCCGTTGAAGAAGTGACGGGCGCGAAAGGCGTCGGTGTCATTGTTGAAGCAAAACACATGTGCATGATGATGCGCGGTGTTGAAAAACAAAACTCAAAAATGCGCACTTCAGTGATGCTGGGCAACTTTAGGCACGACCCTAAAACTCGTAATGAGTTTTTACAGCTAGTAAAAAACTAAGGAGCAGTGAATGCAAAACGCGATCATTAATATCACCAATTTGAGACTACGTACTTATATTGGTTTTAACCAAGAAGAGCGTGAGAAAAAGCAAGATGTGGTATTGAACATTGAAATTCATTATCCTGCTGACAGCGCCTGTATCAACGGTGATATTGTAGAACATGCGCTTAACTATAAAACCATCACCAAGGCGGTAATAAGCCAAGTCGAAACAGGCCACTTTTTACTGCTAGAAAAGCTGGTTGCTGACATATTAGAGATTTGTCACGAACATGAATCGGTCACTTATGCAAAAGTGCGTGTCGATAAACCGCATGCGCTGCGCTTCGCTGATTCAGTCTCTTTGACTTTAGATTGGCGTAAAAGTTAACAGTTATTCAATTCAAGTGCGGCTATATCAGCCGCTCTATACCTAATGCGATCGCAATAATAAAACCATAACGCAACGCTTTACCGATACTCACCAGTAACACAAACAATGACAACCTAACTTTAAAGACCCCACCCAATAACGTGAGTGGATCTCCAACCACTGGCAGCCAAGCAAACAGCAGGCTATACACGCCATATTTATCAAACACCCGTTGCCCTTTTGCAATTTGCTCCGCATTAATCGGGAACCAGCGCCTATCTTGAAACGCCATCATTTTTAAGCCCAGCCAATAATTGACGCAACTACCCAATACATTACCCACAGTCGCAGACAACCAAAGTAACCAGAGTAACCCTTGCTGTTTGACCACCAGCCCTGAAAGCACCACTTCAGACGAACCGGGTAATAGCGTGGCTGATAAGAATGCCGAGGCAAACAGACTAAGATAAATCCACATTCAATAAAGCGTTCATGTCATCACATATAGCGTTGCATTATCCTATCAAATAGCGGTTAATGTAAGCGCGAAAACCGAGTAACTAACCTGACCTCAGGTTAATTACTTACTCGTTGCTGATAATAAAATAACAACAAGGATTTAGCCTCATGTTCGAATACTTTAAAAAGAGCGTGTTAATTGCATCAATTGCACTGACTTTAAACGGCTGCGCCGCCACCCAAAGCATTGAGCCTCACCCTAAGGGATATGAAACCTACGTGGTGCAAGGTGATGATTTTAAACACACCCGTTTTACCGATATTAACGGTAAGCCAGTCACCTTAAATGATAAAAAGAAATTGGTTATCTTATTTGCAACTTGGTGCTCTGACTCAAAACGCACGCTGCGTGAGCTAAAAGCTTCACCGCTCATTACCAATCAGGATATACAAATTATCGGTATTGGCCGCGAAGAAAATACTGAATCAATGGCTAAGTTCAATCAAGAATTTGAGTTACCTTTTGCCCTAATTGCAGATCCAGAACGCGTCATTTATCAACACTACGCAAATAAGGGCATTCCACGTTTAATCTTATTAGACGAACAAAATAAAGTAGTGAAAACATTGATTGGCGAACAAGCCAATGTGATTGAGAAAGTCATTTGGTAATGAGTTAAAAGCATCAAATAGCCAATCGCTGATTTACACTAAACGCTCTCAATAAAGAGGTTATATGTCACAAGATCCAGTTCACATTCTAACAATTGCTAAAGTTATTCAAACTGCGGTTGCGCCGGTTTTCTTAATTACAGGTATTGCCGCAACGCTTGGCGTTTTATCTAACCGTTTAGCGCGTATTACTGACAGAGCAAGACTGTTAGACAGAAAACTGAATAACAACCAAGACGACTCCCTAGCATCCTCACTCACACAAGAAATGCGCGCGTTATTAAAACGCTCTCGCTGTATTCATATCGCTTTTAGTATGAGTGTGCTCAGCGCCCTACTTGTCTGTGCCGTGGTGATGATGATGTTTATCTCGCATCTATACACTATGCCGCTAAGTGTCACTATTTCTAGTTGTTTTATCGGTGCGATGATTTTATTGATTGGCGCATTTTTAGCGCTGCTAGCCGAAGTATTTTTAGCGACTCGCAGTATGCGCAGAGGCATGATTTTTAAAGATATTCAATAATACCAACCCTCAATAATACTCAATCATTTTGAGGGACTAAAACTAACGCTAACTTCGTTGAAAATTTCTTATTTAGAACAACTAAATAGCAAAATTTCCGCCTCGTTATCGACTAGTTTTTCTTGCCTCAAAATAGACCGCTTAATTAAGAGGATTGGTATAACGAGTTGACGAAAATAATCCCTCTCACTGAATGGAGTCACATTCGGTAGCACCGACTTTATGTCGGGTTTAGAGAATTGATGAGTTTAAAAATACAATAAAAAAACCCAGTCAAATTAAAGACTGGGTTTTTTAGTAATTAGCTGAGATTCAGGCAGCTAATCTATTTGCATTACTTCTGCTTACGGCGACGAAGTGCTGCAAATGGTGCTGCTAAAAGTGCTAACCAAGCTAGTGAACCACTTGAGCCACTAGATACATCTACAGGTTCAACTTTGTTTACTTTAACTTCAACTGTTTCAGCATCTGAACGGTTACCGTGCGCATCAACAGCGGTTACTGTGAAAGTAATCTTACGATCATATTCATAGTCTAGAGCTGACGTAGTTAAGATATTACCTTGCGCATTTACTTCTAGCAGAGTAGTACCAGATACTTCAAATCCAATTACACCATTGTCTCTATCAGTGAATTGTAGTTGACCCACTTGATAACCAACTCTTACATTTTCTTGTACTGTAAACTGTTGTCCCGCAGCGATCGTCGCAACGTTTTCAATAATCGTAATTGCAACATTCGTGCTTTCAGACTTATTACCATCAGTATCAACCGCAACTACTTCAAGCATTACTTCTGCACCTTGGCTTAAGTCAAATTCACCTTTAACTGTGATTGTGCCATCAGTGTCGATTGCAAATGCATCAGAGCCTGATACTTCAAAGCTTTCAAGATTGTCATCTTGGTCCATAACAGAAAGCTTACCGACAATAGTGCCAATTGCTACATTTTCACTCACTTCAAATGCTTGATCAGCCGCAATCATTGGTGTTTTCTCTGAAACTGTATCCACCGCATTTTGAACACTGATATAAATTGACGCCTCTTCAGATACGTTACCTGCAACATCAATAGCAACCACTTTCAGTTCAACTTCAGTGACGCCTTGGTCGTAATCTAATAGAGCAGCATTCGATACAACAATCTCACCACCTTTAGTGATGTTAATACCTTCGTTAGACTGGCTACGTACAAAGTACTCAGATAGCTCTAGAACACCTTCTTGCTCAACCAGTGAAAGCTGACCAATCACTGTACCATCTGTAATATCTTCACTAATGTCATAAGACATCGATTCAATCGCTAATGGTGTAATTCTACTTTGCTCATCAAGCACTGCTTGATCAACGACAGCAACTGCTTTTTGTAAGTCAGAACGACTTAGTACAAATGCGCCTTCACTTTCAATCGTTACTTTACCACCTGCAACAATCATATTTACGTCTTCGCCTTCCATGTCTTCCATAGAAACACGAGCAGATTGATAAGTCACAGTGCCACTTACAACATCAGTCGTTAGTAATGGACCACCTAGGTACCAACCGTTATCAGGACCAACCGTTGCTGAAATACGAATGTTTTGACCTACAGGGCTTTGAACTGTCGGCGTACCATCGATATCAACAGTTTGATCACCTAAACCAACATAGTCATCACATGCAGAATAAGTAATTGAGTCAGAGCCAACCTCATGGTGCACATCTACCCAGTATGCCCAACCAATTGAACCATCTTCACGTACAAAGCCAGATACACCTCGAACATTACCATCAACGCTACTACCATCGCGGTTACCATCTGTCCAGTTATAAATTACCCAATCATCAATACCATCATTGTTAGTATCAAAATGGAAGCCAAAATCGCCTTGTCTTAGATGTTGCACAGAATCACGTAATTGCATTGTCGCTGTGATCATACGACCAGAAGGACAACTTGTGATACCACCGTATACGTTCATCGACGTAGACACAATGTCCATAGTAAGCGAATGATCCGGCTCTTGAGATACAATTAAATTGTCTGCATTTAGCTCAATATCCTTTGCGCTTGTGTTGTGTACAACTAGCTGCTTTTTACCTTCAATGAATTCATAACCCATCTCAAGTGCTTCAACCGCTTTAGGCATAGCATGGAATACTAGGTGTAAATCATGATCTTCACTAGAAGCAATGTCATTGAAGATGATCGCACCATCAAATTCAGCTGCTGTTAGGGCATCACGACGCTGTTGGTATTCAGCAGAACGACGAGCATTAAATTCTGCGTCCGTTTCTCCAGACATGCGCGCCATTGAAGTACTCTTCAACGTCCACTCATTCAGCTTGGCAGGATCAATATTTAGCGTTGCATCAAATGTAACTGTTTGACCAGCTGGTACTGTCACTTCCTCAGGAAGGTCCCAAGAAAATGCACCTGTTTTACTGTCATCTTCATAGCGAGCTTCAGCGCGAAGGCTGTAAGTTTTCGCTTCAGAAGAGAAGTTCTTCACTTGTACTGTCTTTGTGTAAGATGATGGTTCAGATACTGATAGTAAACCAAATGAAAGTGCAGCTTGGTTGGTATCAAAGTCTGCATGATGTACCCACGCAGCAACCGGAGATTCGATTGCTTTATTTACATCTACTAGACCCGCACCAATGCGGCTGATTGGCGCTAACTTCGCATCTTCATTTAGCGCTAACGCTTCTTCATAAACGTTCAGGTCAGCAGTATTCATTAATACAGCTTTTACTTCTTCAGCATTCATGTATGGACGTGCATCACGTACCAGCGCTACTGCACCTGCAACGATAGGGCCAGAGAATGAAGTACCTGAGTTTTTCATTGTTGACGTGCCAATCGCTGCTGGATCACTTTCAACTGAGCCTGGTTTTGCAAGTACAATTTCAGAGCCTGGAGCTGTAATTTCTGGCTTTAATAAGCCATCCATTGAAGGACCACGAGATGAGAAACCAGCTACTGCATTACCTGCAATATTTGTTTCTTCAATATCCACAGTAAGGTCAAACGCTCGACCATTTGCAATCGCATCTTTAACAACTTGACCATCTTCAAGTGATAACATGAACGAACGGATAGTAACTGCTTCCGCACCTGGTGATGCTGCCATCCCGAATGCACCGTCATTTGCCTTGTTATTTACAACAATAACAAAACTTGCACCCGCTTTTTGAGCGTTAAGTACTTTGTCAGAGAAACCACAACCACCTCGATCTACCAGAACAACTTTACCGGTAAAATCTGTGCCTTCAGCAAACTCTTCACAGGCAATTTGGTTTGCTTCTGGATAGATAAACTCTTTACCTTCACTTGTGAAGCTTAGTGGCCCTTGTTCGCCAAATGATGCTGTACCAAATGCCACAGCACTACCATTTAACGATGCTTCCCTTTTTGAAGTCACAATCTGCTCAACCGGGTGAGTCATTGCACCAACTGAAAGCGCATTTGGTGTTGTACTTGGACCGCCAACGATGAATGGATGATCCGCATCGTTACCTGCAGAAATAACTAAGTTAGTGCCTAGTTTAACTGCTTTGTGAATTAGGTATTGCGTACCACTTTGCGTGTGCGTTGAACCATAATCACCACCTAGTGACATGTTAATTACATCAACACGGTCATTAATGTTGCCGTCGCCATTTGGATCCATTGCTTTTTCAAGCGCTAAGATTTGCGCTGCACCTGTACAACCTTGCGAGCGGTCACCACACACTGTATATGCGTATAGCTCAACACCTGGCGCGATACCTGTTACCGAGTGCGCTACATTAGTACCGTGGTTTGTCGCACTTGGCGTGCCTGTTGTGCTGTCAAAGCGAGGGTCATTTTCAATCGGGTCCGCATCACCTCGAAATGCATCATAACCGCCAACAACTTGGCCCTGTGGCCATGTTACTGAAGTTTGGTCAGCCGCAGCAGCACTATAAGCTTCAAGTGTACCTTCACCACCTAAAATTTTGTGCGTGTAATCAATACCTGTATCTAGTACAGCCACTGATTGTGAACTACCTGTAAAGCCTTTTTCTGTATTAACAATATCAGCTGAAATATATTTGTTAACATCTGCAACCTGAATTTCGTTATCAAGTACAGGTAAAATTTTCTCAACTAATGGGTGGCTCTGAAGTGACTCAAGTGCAACCTCATCCGCATCAACAATCAAAGTCGCTGCTAAGATCTTTGTCTTGGCGATCACTTTTGCACCAGGGTCGAAGCTTGAAAGCGTTGATAAAACCTGTGCTTGCACTTCTTCAATCGAAATTGCAGCCTGCTGCGCTGCAGCTACTGAGTATCGACCTTGATCTAATAAATCAGACGCACTTTCTGCTTTCAAAACAACCATGTAAGCATTTACTTCATGCTTTTGCTCAGCTTTAAACTCTTGTACGTTTTGAAGCAAGCTTTGACGATGCTCCAATAATGCTTTTGTATCGATTGCAGATGCATTTGCTGCAAACAAAACGCCTGATACAGCCGATGCAACAGCTGTGGCTTTGATAAATTGATTAGACATAACTACCCTTCATTCTTATTTTGTAAGTGGACACAATTTCTTAAATGTTTCCATTGCGACAACAATACATTAATCCAAGCAAAACATTTATAGGTACACTGGTAACAAGTAGAGCAAAGAGACTAACACCGACCAAAAATTCTCAATATTTCATAAACTTAAATAACGACATAAAATGGTAAATAAACGTAAACAAAACGTTCACAAAGTTAATATGGTTGCACTTTTCAGCATTTTTGAACATCTTTGACCACTCATCATGTTCGACTTGCGTTTTTATGTTGTTTTACGTAAAAAGAATGGATTCTAATTTTTTTGGGGCAAATCATGAAAAAGACTCTTCTTTTAGCAGCAGCTTTAGTTGGTGCATTTTCTTTACAAGCAAATGCACAATCTATGTTTGAAAAACCAGAAGACGCGATTGAATATCGCAAAGCAACCTTTCAGCTTATTCGTTATCAAATTGGCGATATGGGTGACATGTTAAAAGGTAAAGTACCTTTTGATGCAAAACGCTTTCAGCAGAGAGCTGATAGTGCAGCTGCTCTTTCAAGTATGCCATGGGAAGCATTTACTGCAGATTCACAAAAAGGCGATACCGGCGCTTTACCTGCTATTTGGTCTGACCGTGCAACGTTTGACAAGAAAGCGGAACAATTTGCAAAGTATGCTAAGGCACTTGCTGTAGCAGCTCAATCAGGGGATAAAAAAGAAATCGGCCCTGCATTTAGAAATTGGGCTAAAGGCTGTAAGGATTGCCACAAGTCATTTAAAGACTAATAAAAAGCACGGAATACTTTATTAAATAAGTATTCCGTGCTGCCTTTAAAATTAAAACTTATAACTTAGCGCAACACGCCAAACTTTATCAGTTACATTTAGTGGTAATCCGCTTTTATATCGATAACTCAACCAACTATCTGAATATAACCACTCTATACCAAGCTTCAAGTTATCATTTATAGAACGATTGATATGTAACGTGAGCGCTTGGTTGTCACTGGCATTCAGATCAAATACCCAATGATCCTTATCAACAACCTCAGACTTTTCTAAGCGAGCCGAGAATCGATATGTTTTCCATTTATGGCTTAATAAAACGAACCAGCTACGAAAATCATTATCAACCCCCCTACCTGGGCCCATTGCCGTTGAGCCTGACATTGCTTGCACCAAAAGATGTGTTTGACTAGACAGCTTACTTTTCCAAGCTACTGATAAGAAGCTGGTATCCCAAGCATATTGACCAATTCCTTCATTTATCGCAGCAGGGTCACCATTATTGTCATACCAGTAAACTCTAAGGCTATGCTTTTTCAAATAGTCTAAATGCACACCTGCATAAAAACCAAAGCGACCATCTATTTCATGAAACGGATCTGAGTACTGCCATTGTTTTGCAAGCTGTGGCTTCTGCAATGAATACAGAGATGCAAAACCTATTCGTTCATTTAAATGTGTTTGTCTGTCATGAGGAAGTAAACCTCGCCAAGCAATCAATGTTCCAGCAGGATCATTTCCCTTAAAAACAGCTGTGTGAAAACTTACATCGTACTTGCTTCTAAACCTTCTTGCCGGACGCTTTATCGTAAATTCTGTGCCAATGGCTCTAACTTCCTCACCTAACCAAGCATTCAAAGCAGAATAGTTATATGTATAAGGCGAAGACCAAGCAAACCCCGTGTTTTCAAGAGACATTTTTGGATAAAAAGCACCAATTTTAGCTGATACTTGATACCCCTTAGCAATAGGTTGATACTGAAGATAGGCTTCGGTAAAGCCTAAAGTAGCTTTTGGGTTTGGAACATACTGTGCCACACCAAAGAGGGACCAACTATTTGCAAAATCTACTCGGCCAGCTAAAACTGCACGAGATACTGAGAGTTTATCATCGTGTTTACCAAATCGAGTTGTACCCCAGCCATTATCTAACCAACTCACGGAATCAGAGCCCGAGTCATAGCTTAGGTCGAACTTACCCTCTAGTTTTGTTTGAATATTGCTTGCAATAGCAACCGAAGAAAAACTTAAACCTAGCAGTACAAAAATAACTTTATTCATAACCATCACTTTCATCCACTGCGAAGTCGAAAGCTTCTATAAGAGATTGCTTTACTTTATAGGTTTCTTTTTGAGAATGAGAACTAAGCTGCACTTCTATTTGCTCACTTGCCTCTAGCTTTTCAAAACGCTCATGCCAAACATGTAATTGCGCCGAACCTATTTGCGAAGGAGATAACTCTATATTTGCCATACCTTGCGCATCAGTGATCGCATAGAAGCCAGAGTCGACTACTAAGATATATCCCAACATCCAGTCATGAATATTACACCCTAACTCAACAACACCATTATTCTCGAAGACAATCTCTGATTTAGGCGTTTCTTTATATAACTTTAATTCAAATGGTTTTGGCTTCGAAAAGGAGTAAACATGATGCAAAATAGAATCGAGGTTAGGAAATTCAATTTTAGCACCAGTTGGTACAACCAAGATATGGGGTGTAAAAGCTCTATTTTTTTGTCCCATACTATACATATCTGAAACTTGTTCTGCTTTAGGCTTATATAAGTCGCCCTCAAGCCACACCACAGCATTAGTTAAAGGGTTGCCTGCTTTGTCTTTGACTATAACTTCAAATGCCTGAGAGTGTGTTACAAAGCATAAAGCTAAGCTAAAGAGAAACTTCAGTTTGCTGTATTTCATCTAAATGTTCCATATTTTTGAGTGCGTATACCCTTAGTGTATAGCAGCCTCTAGATATATAAGTTAAGCATACACACAGATGACCGAGTTATTTAATTTTATTATTCAATAAAAGTGTAAATATGGTGCAAAGTTAATGACAGCGAGCAAAGCGAGTGCATTTGCTTTGCGCAAGAAAGGTGTAAAAGGCTAGCGACAGTGAACAAAGTGAACCCGCTCTTTTTACGCAAGTATAGTGCGAAAGGTTTATGATAAGCGCGCAGCGCTTACATTCTTTTCGCGCAAGGTGAGATAAACCAGTTTAGCTGGGGTTGAGGCTTTAGTTATTTACGCGTGACAAAAGTGTTTCAGAATGAAGAGAGTAACTACTGTGAAAGTTGCTCATTTCACCTTGCGCTTATGGTGCAAAATTAGCGACTGAGAACGCAGTGAGAGCGCTTCTTTTGCGCAAGTATAGTGCGAAAGGTTTATGACAAGCGCGTAGCGCTTACATTCTTTTCGCGCAAGGTGGACTGAATTAGTTTAACTGAAGTTGAGGGTTTAGTTATTTAGGCGTGTGAAAAGTGTTTAAGAATCAACTGAGTGACTACGGTGAAGTGAACCATTTTATATATTGCAGAGGGACTTAAAGCAAAAAAGCCCGACTCTTTCGAATCGGGCTTTCTCT
>NZ_JBWVBR010000026.1:0-33902 GCF_056629255.1 Pseudoalteromonas sp. NFXS53
AGGAGAGACTTGAACTCTCACATCCGAAGATACTGGAACCTAAATCCAGCGCGTCTACCAATTCCGCCACTTCCGCACTACAAGGTAGTTAGTTTTATAGTTGCTAATCAACTCTAAAAAGCATGGTGGCTATGCCCTGATTTGAACAGGGGACCCCATCATTATGAGTGATGTGCTCTAACCAGCTGAGCTACATAGCCATCTCTTTTTAGTGTGTCACCATCGCTGGTGCGGGGCGTATTATGCTGATATGCTCCAAACTCGTCAACACCTTTTTTGCAAAAAAGTTGTCATTAAAGTTCTTTTGCAGATTAATTGCGCGAAATGGCTGAATATGAACCATAAAAAGATAAAAAGTGAGCTGTTTTTAGAAAATAAAAAAAGGAGACATCAAGTCTCCTTTTTAAAACACTCAGTTAAAGCGATTAAACGTTGAACAGGAAGTTCATCACGTCGCCATCTTTAACAATGTATTCTTTACCTTCTTGGCGCATTTTACCTGCGTCTTTCGCACCGCTTTCGCCTTTGAATTCGATGTAATCATCAAAACCAATTGTTTGCGCACGAATAAAGCCACGTTCGAAGTCTGTGTGGATCTTACCAGCAGCTTGTGGCGCTGTTGCACCCACAGGGATAGTCCATGCACGTACTTCTTTTACACCAGCAGTGAAGTAAGTCTGTAATTTAAGTAGCTCGTAGCCACCACGGATCACAAGGTTAAGACCTGGCTCTTCAAGACCAAGATCAGCCATAAACTCTAACTTATCTTCTTCTTCTAGCTCTGAAAGCTCAGATTCAATTGCAGCACACACAGGGATCACAACTGCATCTTCATTTGCAGCAATCTCACGAACTTGCTCTAAGAATGGGTTATTTTCAAAACCATCTTCAGTAACGTTCGCAATATACATGGTTGGCTTAATTGTTAAGAAGTTAAGCGGCTTGATAGCAGCTAGTTCTTCTTTACTAAGCTCTAAAGAACGCAGTGTTAAGCCTTCATCTAAATGGGCTTTCACTTTTTCTAGTACTTCGTTCTGGAATTTAGCTTCTTTATCGCCGCCTTTCGCTTTTTTAGCATTACGTTGAGCAGCGCGATCCGCAGCTTCCATGTCAGCTAAAACAAGTTCAGTGTTGATAACATCAATATCATCAGCCGGGTTTACTTGGCCAGATACGTGAACAATGTTTTCATCTTCGAAACAACGAACAACATGACCAATGGCATCCGTTTCACGAATATTGGCAAGGAATTGGTTACCTAAACCTTCACCTTTTGACGCGCCTTTTACAAGACCCGCAATATCAACGAACTCCATGGTTGTTGCGATTGTTTTTTGAGGATTAACAATCTCAGCCAGTTGGTCTAAACGCGGATCTGGCACGGCAACAACGCCTGTGTTTGGTTCGATTGTACAAAACGGAAAGTTTGCGGCTTCAATTCCCGCTTTAGTTAATGCATTAAATAGGGTTGATTTACCAACGTTAGGTAAACCTACAATGCCACATTTAAAACCCATAATTTTGAACCTTCAGTTAATCAAATTGTTGCCGTAAGCGATTTTACGGCTTAAATGAATGTAGTCTGTTTTGTGCTTTTAACACACCGTCTTTTGCTAAAATTTCCATACAGCGAACAGCTTCATCAACCACAGCGTCGATTTTTTCTTGGTCGGCTTGAGGTGCTTTACCTAAAACCCAGCCTGTTACTTTATCTCTGTGACCAGGGTGACCAATACCAACACGTAAACGCATAAATTCTTTGTTATTGCCCATTTTAGCAATAATGTCTTTCAAGCCATTGTGACCACCGTGACCACCGCCTTTTTTGATTTTGGCGATCCCCGGTTCCATGTCCATTTCGTCATGGGCAACTAAAATATTTTCAGCTGGGATTTTATAAAAATTAGCAAGGCTTGATACCGCTTTACCACTTAAGTTCATATAAGTTGTCGGAATAAGCAGTTTGAATTCTTGGTTGTTGATTATCACTTTGCCAGTCAGGCCGTGATGTTTTGAATCAGGTTTGAGGATGCAATTGTAGCGTTTTGCCAGTTCTTCGATGAACCACGCTCCGGCATTGTGACGGGTTTGAGCATATTCGGGGCCTGGATTAGCCAGGCCCACAAGCATTTGAATAGTATTCAAGGTGCTAACACCTTAGAAATTATTCTGCAGCTTCTTCAGCTTCTTCTGAAGCAGCGCCTTTAGGAGCGTTTAAAGTAACAACTGCTTGGTCGTGACCTTCACCTTTAGCTAGTTCTACTGAAACAACACCTGCAGGTAGAGCTACGTCAGAAAGGTGTACAGTTGCACCTACTTCTAATGCAGCTACGTCTACTTCTACGAACTCAGGAAGTTGAGCTGGTAAACAAGTGATTTCGATTTCTGTTACGTGGTGAGCGATTGTGTTACCGCCTTTAGTTGCAGCTTCTTCGTTGATGAAGTGTACAGGAACCTTAGTGTGGATCTTGTGAGCAGCGTCAACACGTTGGAAGTCTAAGTGAGTTACTTTAGGCTTGAACGGGTGACGTTGGATGTCTTTAATGATCGCTTCAACAGACTTACCACCGATGTTTAGTGTAAGGATGTGAGTGTAGAAACCTTCATCTTCTTGCGCTTTGATTACTTTGTTGTGGTCAAGCGTTAAAGCAACTGCATCTTTACCAGCACCGTAAAGGATCGCTGGTACTTTATTAGCGTGACGTAGGCGGCGGCTCGCACCAGTACCTAAAACTTCGCGTACTTCTGCTTCTAAAGTGTATAATTCGTTAGACATGGATGTCTCCAAAATAAAAGTTAAATTAATGATTAGAGGACTCGCGACCAAATCCTCTACCTTAAAAAGGCGCGCTACTATACCACCGCTGGATGGTAAATTAAACAAAAAAAGCACCCGAAGGTGCTTTTTGTCAAAGTAGGCGTCGTTTAGTGTGTAAACATTGCCGAAATTGACTCTTCGTTGCTGATGCGGCGAATTGTTTCAGCCAGCATATCTGCAAGGGTCAATACTTTAATTTTATCGATTGAACGAAGCTCATCACTTAACGTGATTGAGTCAGTTACGATAACTTCATCAATAACAGAGTTGCGAAGGTTTTCTGCCGCAGCACCAGAAAGTACAGGGTGCGTTGCATAAGCAAATACGCGTTTAGCGCCATGCTCTTTAAGTGCTTCTGCTGCTTTACATAATGTACCACCTGTGTCGATCATGTCGTCAACGATGATACAGTCACGGCCTTCTACATCACCAATGATGTGCATAACTTGAGATACGTTTGCTTTCGGACGACGTTTGTCGATGATAGCAAGGTCTGTATCGTTCAGTAATTTTGCAATTGCACGAGCACGTACAACACCACCAATGTCTGGAGATACAACCACAACATCGTCAAATTCACGAGACTTCATGTCGTCAAGTAGCACAGGGCTACCAAACACGTTGTCTACAGGCACATCGAAGAAACCTTGAATTTGTTCTGCGTGCAGGTCTACAGTCAATACGCGGTCAACACCAACGCTTGAAAGGAAGTCTGCTACTACTTTAGCTGTGATTGGTACACGAGCTGAGCGAACACGACGGTCTTGACGCGCATAACCGAAGTAAGGGATAACAGCTGTAATACGACCTGCTGATGCACGACGCAAAGCGTCAACCATCACGATTAGTTCCATTAAGTTGTCGTTTGTAGGGGCACAGGTTGATTGAATAATGAAAACATCCGATCCACGTACATTTTCATTGATTTGAACACTGATCTCGCCGTCACTAAAACGACCAACAACAGCATCACCTAACTCGATGAATAAACGTTTCGCAATTTTTTGAGCTAACTCAGGCGTTGCGTTACCAGCGAAGAGCTTCATGTCAGGCACGGTAGGGTTCCTCAGGCACTGAAATTTTTTGGACTAACATGCAATGACGTTGTCAAAACAGGCTAACTTAAACAATTTTACTTCTACTCTTTAAGCCATGACGCTAACTGGCGATGGGCCAGTGATACAGCATGGCTTGGGGCGATAAACCCTTGCCAAGCATTGGGTAATTCAGAGAGTACACGCCGTGCGCTTTGCTCAGAGTCTAGCTCGACAAAACAACACGCTCCCGTCCCAGTCATTCTTGACGGGCCGTATTTTAGCAACCACTGCAGGGTCTTTTCAACCTCGGGGTAGAGCTTTTTAACCAGAGCTTCACAATCGTTAGTGGTATTTTCCATAAACCACTGACTGATTAGTTTAGGGGTGTTTCTTGGTAAATCAGGATGAGTGAAGACTTTTGCCGTACTGATATGCACGTTGGGGAACACCACACAATACCATTTGTGCTCAATCTCAACGGCATTGAGTTTTTCGCCAACGCCTTGTGCTATGGCAGTTTTACCATTGATGAAGACGGGTACATCGGCACCGAGTTTTAAGCCAATTTCAGCCAATGCTTGCAGGTCTAAGTGACATTGCCATAATGAATTTAGCGCCAATAAAGTGGTTGCTGCATCGGATGAGCCACCACCAACACCCCCGCCCATAGGCAAGCATTTTTTTAAGCCAATCGTTACGCCTTGGTTTATTTGCTTATATGGCAACAAAGCTTGAGCAGCTTTAAAGATTAGATTGTCTTCGGTTTTGATGTCATTGGTATCACCAACAATACTAATTTGGTTGTCATTCGTTAACTTGAACTCTAATTCGTCACCAAAATCTAAAAAGGTAAACAAGCTCTCTAATTCATGATAGCCGTCTTCCCGTTGATTATTGATGTGTAAAAACAGATTAAGTTTTGCTGGAGCCGTTAGAGTCAAGTTATTCATTATTAAACTGCCATGAATTGAGTTGAATTTTTATTCTTAATTTATCTTGGGTAAGCGAAATTCGTTTTGGTACCCAAAAGCCATCAACCATTTGATAGCTTTGATAGTCGATAAGCCATGTTTTACCTTGTTCATCTGTCCACTTTGCAGACTTAAGGCGTGATTGCGGATCATATTGATTATTGTCACTACGGATGGCACCGGTTAACCAAAGTGGTGCTTTTTCAAAAGGCAATTGAAATCCACTCAAGCGGGCAATCAATTCACTGCTGCTTTGATCAATATATTGCTCATCCTGATAGGCCATTTCACTGTGATTTTCATGCTCGACTAATTCGAGTAATTGTGTGCCAATAAAGCTAGATAAAATTAGATGTTGGCGACTTTCTTTCAGTTGCCAATTAAAGTTGACGGATTGCCGATCATCGGGCGCAATAAAGGCAACTTTACCACTGGCTTTCCAGTTTTTTTGTGCCTCTAATTGCGACCGCCAATCTGTCTGTGGCGCATCTTGCTCTGTTATTCGTTGGGCACAGCCACTGATAAATAAAAAAAACATGAGCAAAATCAAATGAATTTGTTTCAAATGTTGTTCCTTCCTTTCCATATTTGCAGGATGTTTGATAAAATTCTCGGCTTTCTAGCAGGGCTCGAGCAATTTATTGGTAGCTATGACCATTATCGCACTTGGTATTAATCACAAAACAGCATCAGTTGAATTACGCGAAAAAGTGGCGTTTTCACCTGAGCAATTATCAAACGCATTGTCGCAATTGGCGAGCTCTGAGCAGTTTAAAGAGACCGTGATTGTCTCGACCTGTAACCGAACTGAGCTGTATTGTAGCCTTGAGCATAGCAATTCCCAAGCGCTTCTCAAATGGTTAGCTGATTTTCACTGTATAGACACTGAACAACTTGAAGATAATGTCTACATTCATCAAAACCAAGACGCCATTAACCATTTAATGCGCGTAGCTTGTGGTTTGGATTCTTTAGTGCTCGGAGAACCTCAGATCCTTGGTCAGATCAAACAGTCTTACAACAGTGCAAAGCAGCATGACTGTGTGTTACCCACTTTTGAGCGTTTATTTCAAAAAACTTTTTCAGTCGCCAAGCAAGTAAGAACTGAAACCGATATTGGTGCCAGTGCTGTATCTGTTGCCTATGCGGCAGTTAATTTGGCTAAACACATTTACGGTCAACTAGATAAAACTAAAGTGCTGTTAATCGGTGCAGGTGAGACTATCGAGTTGGTAGCCAGACACTTATATCAACAGCACCCAAAAGCCATCACAGTTGCGAATAGAACAATTGAGCGTGCTAAAAACTTAGCTGAAGAAGTCGAAGCGGATGTGATTTCATTGGCGCAATTGCCAGAAAAACTGCATGACGCTGATATTGTCATCAGTTCAACGGCTAGTACGTTGCCTATCATCGGTAAAGGTATGGTTGAGCAAGCACTCAAACAACGCCGTTATAAGCCAATGTTGTTTGTTGATATTGCCGTGCCGCGAGATATTGAAAGCCAGGTAGGCGAGTTAGATGCGGCTTACCTTTACTCAGTTGATGATTTACAAGCCATCGTCAACGAAAACATGGCAAGCCGTGAGCAAGCGGCAGAGCAAGCGCAAGAAATCATACTGCAAAAAACCCATGAATTTGCCAAGTGGCAACGTTCACAAGGGTCGATTGATGTTATTCGACAGTATCGAGATTCGGCGCAAGAAGTAAAAACAGAATTAGTAGAAAAGGCTGTAAATCAGCTACAATCAGGCAAATCAGCCGAAAAAGTGTTGCTTGAATTGGCTAACAAGCTCACAAATCGTTTAACTCACGCACCAACACGGGCAATACAGGCCGCGGCGCAAGAGGGTGATATCGATAAATTGGCCGTGCTTAAACAAACATTAGGAATCGAGCAGGAAAAGTAAATTAATGAAAGAGTCTGTATATCGTAAATTAGAGACCTTAGCCGAGCGCTATGAAGAAGTGCAAGCGATGCTAAGTGATCCAGAAGTTATTGGCGATCAAAATCGTTTCCGTGCCTTATCAAAAGAATACTCAGAACTTGAAGACGTAGTTAAAGCGTTTGCTTCTTACCAGCAAGCCCAAGACGATGTGGCGACAGCTGAAGAAATGCTGAAGGACTCAGATCCTGATATGCGTGAGATGGCGCAAGAAGAATATAAAGAAGCAAAAGCAGCCATTGTAGCCCTTGAAGATGAACTACAAATTTTGATGCTGCCAAAAGATCCGAAAGATAACAACAATGTTTATCTTGAAGTTCGTGCAGGTACCGGTGGTGACGAAGCAGCAATTTTCGCTGGTGATTTATTCCGTATGTACAGCCGTTATGCTGAAACTCAAAAGTGGAAAGTTGAAGTGGTTAGCACCAACGAAGGTGAGCATGGTGGTTATAAAGAAGTGATCGCACATATCAGTGGTGAAGGTGTTTACGGTAAATTGAAGTTCGAATCAGGTGCGCACCGTGTTCAACGTGTGCCTGAAACTGAATCTCAAGGTCGTGTTCACACGTCGGCATGTACGGTAGCTGTGATGGCAGAAATACCTGAAGCTGAAGCGATTCAAATTAACCCTGCAGATTTAAAAGTAGATACCTTCCGTGCGTCAGGTGCCGGTGGTCAGCACGTTAACAAAACAGACTCTGCAATTCGTATCACGCACATTCCGACAGGTGTGGTTGTTGAATGTCAGGATGAGCGTTCTCAGCACAAAAACCGTGCTAAAGCGCTTTCTGTACTAGGTGCTCGTCTACAACAAGCTGAAGACGAGAAGCGTCAAGCAGCTGAGGCGTCTGAACGTCGTAACCTAGTAGGTAGTGGTGACCGTTCAGAGCGTATTCGTACTTACAACTACCCGCAAGGTCGTATTACTGATCACCGTATTAACCTAACACTTTACCGCCTGAATGAGATTGTAGCTGGTGAACTAGGTGCCGTGATTGATCCATTATTACTTGAGCACCAAGCTGACTTATTAGCAGCAATGGGTGACGAGTAATCGTGGCAAACCTAACCGTCGCCCAAGCAATCGCTTGGGCAACCCAAACTCTTCGTAATACCTCTGAATCACCTAAACTAGACGCTGAAGTTTTATTACTTTATGTGCTTGATAAACCCAAAAGCTATTTATTTACTTGGCCTGAAGCCGAACTTAATGATGTGCAATTGAGCATATTTGAGAAGCTTATCTCAGAGCGAGAAACAGGGCACCCTGTCGCTCATTTAGTCGGTGTGCGCGAGTTTTGGAGTTTAGAACTCGAAGTCAATAATTCTACGTTAATTCCTAGACCTGATACCGAGACCCTAGTTGAAAAAGCGCTTAGTTTAGATTTGCCTACCAATGCAAAAATGCTTGATTTGGGGACTGGCACCGGCGCCATTGCGTTATCGCTGGCATCAGAGCAGCCTAATTGGCAGGTCACTGCGGTCGATTATTCTGAGCAAGCCGTTGCGCTTGCAAAGAGAAACCAACAAAAACTCGCCTTAAATAATGTCACCGTTATGCAAAGCGATTGGTTCAGTGCTCTACCAAGCCAACAATTTGATCTTATTGTCAGTAATCCGCCGTATATTGATGAACTCGATGAGCATTTAAGCCAAGGTGATGTACGTTTTGAACCAAAAAGCGCATTAGTTGCACCGGATAATGGTATGGCTGATATTAAGCTAATCATAGAGCAAGCGCAGCAATATCTGGCACCGAACGGATATTTGCTGATTGAGCATGGTTATCAACAAGCGCTGTTATTACAAGAGTTTTTTGCACAAATGGCGTATAGCAATATACTTACTATAAAAGATATGGCAGGCTGTGATCGAGTAACCATGGCCCAGTGGCAAGGCAAGCGATAAAAACGCCCTGTGTATTAATAGGACCCCGCGTATGGATGATTTTTTGTTTTCAGATGAGCCGAACGATGTTGTTGAGCCCGATAGCAATGGCGTTTGGAAAGTAATTGTTGTCGACGATGAGCCTGAAGTTCATGCGGTGACAAAGCTTGCTTTAAGTGATTTTGAGTTTCAAAAGAAGCGTTTAGAGTTTATTAGTGCATACTCTGGTGAAGAAGCGCGTAAGGTGATCCAAGCACATCCAGACGCAGCAATTGTTTTACTTGATGTCGTGATGGAAACCGACGATGCGGGTTTACAAGTTGCTAAGTTCATTCGAGAAACCGCGAAAAACAATCATATTCGTATCATTTTAAGAACCGGTCAACCAGGCCAAGCGCCAGAAAGGCAGGTTATCGTTAATTACGACATTAATGACTATAAATCTAAGACTGAACTGACAGCACAAAAACTATTTACAGTTGTGATGTCTAGTCTGCGCTCTTACCGTGACATATTAGCCATAGAGCAGTCACGTCAGGGGCTAGAAAAGATCATTTGTGCTTCTCGAGATATTTTTTCTACCCATTCACTTGATCATTTTATTAAAGGTGTGGTTCAGCAGTTGACTTCTTTACTAGGCACTGTCGATGAAGCTATCTATGCAACATCACTCGTTGCTAGCAATGATTCAGCGCACAATGCAGATCAACTGGTGGTATTTACTGGACGAGGTGAGTTCGAATCTTGTGAAGGGAAACCAATCTCTGAAGTGTTAACCCAAGATCAGCTCCAAGCTTGCTCTACAGCATTGCAAGAAAAGAGCATAGTTTATAAAGATAATTATTTGTTCGCCTACTGCACCAGTGAGTTTAATCATAGCTCAATGTTATTTGTGTCTGGTATTCCTGACTTTCTAACTGATACACAAAAGCATTTAATTGAAATTTTTTCGCAAAATGTGCAACTAGCTTATGAGAATGTGCAACTGCAGGCTGAAGTTGAAGATACCCAACAAGAGCTAGTTTACAGGTTGAGTGAAGCGCTAGAACAACGCTCTACCGAAACAGGCAATCATGTAAAACGCGTTGCACATATTTGTTATGCCCTAGCTGAAGGGTATGGTTTACCAAGACGTGATGCAGAGTTAGTGCGTATGGCCTCGCCACTTCATGATGTTGGCAAAGTGGGTATTCCTGATGCGATTTTAAATAAGCCAGATAAGCTTGAAGAGCAAGAATGGCAAGTAATGCAAACTCATGCTGAAAAAGGCTATGAGATCTTAAAAGACTCGCGCCGTGAAATTGTCAATGCAGGGGCGATTATTGCTAAAGATCACCATGAAAAGTGGGATGGTTCAGGCTACCCAGCTGGTAAACAAGGTGAGAGTATTCATATTTATGGTCGAATTGTTGCTCTAGCCGATGTCTATGATGCACTTCGTCATAGACGTTGTTACAAGCCTGCTTGGGAGTTAGAGCAAGTTGTGGCCGAAATTAATAGTCAGAAAGGCAAGCATTTTGATCCTAAGCTCGTTGATGTGTTTAATAGTATTATTGACGACTTAGAGGCGATTTTAGTGAAGTATCCAGATAAGCAGAGTAGTTAATTAAATGGAATATATTGCAATCAAACATACTCATGTGATGTTCGCACTGTTGAGTATTATTTTGTTCTACACGAGAACTGTATCTCGTTTTATGTCGGGGAAACTCGCCAGTAATAAACTCGTTTTTATTGGTAGCCATATTATCGACACTTTATTATTGGTTTCTGCTGTCGCACTGTTAGTTGTTGCGAGTATGAATCCATTACAACAACCATGGCTGACTGAGAAAATTGTTTTAGTGGTTGCTTATATTGGTTTAGGCTTTGTGGTTGCTAAATCGACACAGTTTAAAACGCAGGTTATCGCACTGACAGCTGCAACTATCTCGCTACTTCTAATTGGCTATTTAGCGGGTAGTAAAGCGTCATTTTTACTTTAAGTTTCTTTGAGTAGGTTATGCCTACTCAACCTCTCCTCATTTTTGAAGCCGTATTACCCTTTCTAAATCAATTAACAAAAACTACTTCTATAAGGCGCTACATTAATTCCTATAAAAAATGTTAGACTAGCCGATTAATAAGTAAGAGTAATAGTTAAGGTCGTTGGTATTTATGACTGATATCTGGTTCGATGAACAAGACAGTAGTGCAGACTACATACCACAGCATACATTATTTAGATGCATCGACGCTGAGCGTCAGTGGGATGCGCAAATAAATCTAGAAGAGAGTTACTGCCAGCTTGCAGAACTTGAATTAGCTGTTGATCAATTATGTCGCGAACATACCGAAACACATACGTTGATCGATGCGCTTTTAGATGCTTTTTATACTCGTTGGTTATTCAGTGGCAGCAATCAAAGCGAAGTTGAGTACAAGTTAAATAGTGTTAACTATGTATTGAAAATGCGCACTGGCAATGCCACTTCTCTTGCTCTGATTTTGACGCATTTACTGCAACGTGCACAGCTAGATGTGAACATGGCATTTCACCAAGGTGATATCATGGTTCATATCGCTTTAAGTGCTGAAGAAGGGTATATCGTAGAGCCTTGCGGCGGCAACCAAACTTGGTATATCAATCCTGAAAACGACAGTAAAGACGAGGAGCCTTACGAGTTGTTGTTAGGTGATGAAGCATTTAAGCTGTATCTCGCTCAGCAGAAGTGGGCGTTTATCACAGCAGATAAGTTTGGTCATGCTTTAAGTTGCGTTGAACAGTTGATGGACTTACTCGGTGATGATCCATATGAACGCCGTGATAGAGGGTATCTACTCAACCAGATAAATTGCCCCAAATTAGCTAAAGCTGATTTACAGTTTTTTGTTGATGAATGCCCGGACGATCCAACGATTGAGATTATTCAGCATCAAATTGAAGAGTTACAAGACTACAATCATGTAGTGCACTAATAAGAATAAATAGCGGGCTATAATATTTATGCCAAGTTTAGTGTGGCTTTAAAGCATGCTCTACAGGCTCCATAATAGACACCTATTAGACATCTATTAGATTTCTATTATTAAAAGAATTAGGAAAATTATGAACACGCAAATCGTAAAAGTTGCAGATATCGAAGTGGCAAACGACAAACCGTTTGTATTATTTGGTGGTATGAATGTGTTGGAATCACGTGATCTAGCAATGCAAATTGCTGAGCACTATGTTGAAGTAACCAGCAAGCTAAACATTCCTTACGTATTTAAAGCGTCTTTTGATAAAGCTAACCGCTCTTCAATTAACTCTTACCGTGGTCCAGGTATGGAAGAAGGTTTAAAGATTTTCGAAGAGATTAAAAATACCTTCAATGTCCCTGTGATCACCGATGTGCACGAACCATTTCAAGCAGCCCCAGTTGCTGAAGTGGCTGATATTATCCAGCTTCCTGCGTTTTTAGCACGTCAAACTGATTTAGTGGTGGCGATGGCAAAAACTGGCGCTGTGATTAATGTGAAAAAACCACAATTCTTAGCGCCACATGAAATGCGTCATATCATCAAAAAGCTGAATGATGCGGGTAACGACCAAGTTATTTTATGTGAGCGTGGAAGTAGCTTTGGTTACAACAATCTAGTGGTTGATATGCTGGGCATGGATGACATGAAGCACATGGCACCAGTAATGTTCGATGCAACACACGCGTTACAACGCCCTGGTGGTCGTTCTGATTCTGCCGATGGTCGCCGTGCTCAAGCAACCGAGTTAGCACGCAGTGGTATGGCATTGGGCCTAGCTGGCTTATTTATTGAAGCACACCCAAATCCAAACGAAGCTAAGTGTGACGGCCCTTGTGCATTACCACTGGCTAAGTTAGAAGGCTACTTAAAGCAAATGAAAGCGGTGGACGATTTAGTGAAAAGCTTCGAACCACTAGATACAAGCGCAGCCGACTTATAATAAATATAAAAGAGCAGCAAATTTGCTGCTCTTTAGTTTGGTTTAAAGAATTATGTCTAGAAGACTCCCGCCATTAAACGCCCTAAAAGCTTTTGAAGCTGCGGCACGTAATTTGAGCTTTACCAAAGCCGCAGAAGAATTGTTTGTTACACAAGCTGCTGTCAGTCACCAAATAAAAACCCTTGAAGAGCATTTAGGGTTAAAACTTTTTTTAAGAAAAAACCGCTCTTTGCTCCTGACCGAAGAAGGGCAGGGTTATTACTTAGACATAAAAGAAATTTTTAATCAGCTCGTTGATGCCACTGATAGGCTGTTGGCGCGAGGCGCAAAAGGGTCATTGACGGTGTGTTTAACACCAAGCTTTGCGATTCAATGGTTGGTACCTCGATTAAGTAAGTTCCATGAGCTTCATCCTGAAATTGATGTGCGAATAAAAGCCCAAGACGATGAAGAAAACTCGTTAACTGATGACGTAGACGTGGCTATTTACTATGGCCGTGGTAACTGGAACGGGGTAGAGGCCTATCAGCTTCACAAAGAATATTTGGTGCCTTTATGTAGTCCTTTTCTACTAACCGGTCCCAAGCCGCTCCATGCACCATCAGATTTAAGCCAGCACACTTTACTGCATGATACCTCTCGTAGACCTTGGAAAGCGTGGATGAAAACCGCTGGGGTACGTGATGTACCAGTGAATCAAGGGCCTATTTTTAGCCACTCATCAATGGTGTTACAAGCTGCAATCCACGGTCAAGGTGTTGCATTAGGTAATAGTGTATTAGCAAAACCTGATTTAGATGCGGGCCGCTTAGTCGTTCCATTTAGTCATAGTTTAGAAAGTAAAAACGCGTTTTATCTTGTGGTTAGAGAGGCGCAAGCTGAGTTAGGTAAAATTGTCTCGTTTAAAGAGTGGATGCTCAGTATGGTTGAAAAAGAGGAGCAAGAATGATCCAATGGATTAAAGCTGATAACCCCAAAGCACAATTTATTTTTGCCCATGGAGCGGGGGCCGGTAGCGACTCTGAGTTTATGCAAGATATGGCTAATAAGCTGGCTGAGCATGGTATTCAGGTTGGCTTATTCGACTTTGAATATATGCAAGTTGCTAAGCAAACAGGTAAACGTCGCCCGCCTGATAGAGCCCCTAAGTTACTCGCCTATTTCAACAAAGTATTAGCATCAGTCGATGCTGATTTACCTCTATTTATCGGTGGCAAATCAATGGGCGGCAGAATGGCCTCATTGTTAGTGACAGAGCACCCTTTAGCTGTAAAAGGCGTGATTGCTATGGGTTATCCGTTTCACCCACCAGGCAAACCTGAAAAATTGAGAACGGAGCATTTTGCTGATATTCCTTGCCCGTTTTTAGTGCTGCAAGGTGAGCGAGATACCTTTGGTACACAAGCTGAACTAGCGCAAATGTCATTTGCTAAAGCGCCGACGTTTCAATTTTTTGCCGATGGCGATCATTCACTAAAACCACGCAAGAAAAGTGGCTTTAGTGAAGAAGCACATCGTCTGGACGCTGCAAAAGCCACCGCAGAATTTATAGAGCAACACCTGAATGACTAAACTATTTTTATTGATAGGCAGTGCATATTGCATGTTATCGGTGGTGCTAGGCGCTTTTGCCGCTCATGGCTTAAAAAAACATGCCTCTGAGTATGCGGTCGATATTTTTAAAACCGCTGCCGAGTACCAAATGTTTCATGGTTTAGCCTTGATATTAGTGGCGATGCTGATTAAACAAGGTTTAAAACTGAATGCTTCAGGTTGGTTATTTACCTTTGGCACCATTTTATTCAGTGGCAGCTTATATTTGCTGGCGCTGACCGAATGGCGCTTTTTAGGCCCGATCACGCCAATTGGCGGCGTGTGCTTCATTTTAGGTTGGTTGCTTTTGATGATTAAAGCAGCCAAACATAAGTTTTAATTAAAGAGATTTGAGAACACCTATGTCGAGTGTTGTGATTTATTGTCGTAGTGGCTTTGAAAGTGATGCCGCAGCTGAAATTAACCATCATGCAGCCTTACAAGGCGTTGCGGGCTATGTCAAAGCCAAACCAAATACCGGTTATGTGAGTTTTGAAACCTATGCAGCAAGCGATGCCGAATTGCTCATTAAGAAAATCGACTTTCAAAGCTTGGTATTCGCAAGACAGTGGTTTGCAGGTGTCTTTGTCAGCAAGATGTCGATAGAAGATCGCGTCAGCGAAGTAAAAGCCGTGGTGGCTGATTTTCCATTATGTGGTGAGTTGCGTGTTGAAACCCCAGATACCAATGAGGGCAAAGAGCTTTCAAAATTCTGTAAGAAGTTTTCAACGCCACTTGCGAAAAGCCTAGAAAAGCAAAATAAGCTGACTCGTGCAGTGAAGAAGAATCGTCCTGTGTTACATGTGATGTTTTTAGCAAACGATACGGCATTTGTGGGTTACTCTTTCCCAAGTAATAACTCGCCTTTCTTTATGGGTATTCCGCGTCTGCGTATGCCAAGTGATGCGCCGAGTCGCTCAACGTTAAAATTAGACGAAGCCTTTCACGTTTTTGTGCCGCCAGAAGAAATGGAACAACGTGTTCAACCTGGTATGCGTGCCGTAGATTTAGGTGCGTGCCCGGGCGGTTGGACCTACCAACTTGTGCGCCGAGGCATGTTTGTCGCAGCCATAGATAACGGGCCGATGAATCAGAACTTAATGGATTCTGGTCAGGTGAAGCACTTCAGAGAGGACGGCTTTAAGTACTTACCAGAAAAGCGCAATAACACCTGGTTAGTATGCGATATGGTAGAGAAGCCAAAGAAAGTAACAAACCTAATGTTAGA
The DNA here is from genome assembly GCF_056629255.1 of Pseudoalteromonas sp. NFXS53. Taxonomy (NCBI): domain Bacteria; kingdom Pseudomonadati; phylum Pseudomonadota; class Gammaproteobacteria; order Alteromonadales; family Pseudoalteromonadaceae; genus Pseudoalteromonas; species Pseudoalteromonas sp. NFXS53. The sequence goes on from NZ_JBWVBR010000026.1 coordinate 15,424, forward strand.
TTGGATGGTGAATGGTTTTGCTAGCGAATTAATCTTTAACTTAAAGCTACCCATGAAGAAACGCTTTGAAGAGGTATATCAGTGCCTAGAGCTAATTCGTGAAGAGTTACCTAAGTACGAGATTGAATATACGTTACAAGCTAAACATTTATACCATGACCGTGAAGAGATCACAGTACAAGTGCAAATACACAAGATCCCACAAAAACTGTTCAGTTAACGTTTAAAACTAAAAATAATAAAGCCCTGACTTATTCAAGTTCAGGGCTTTTTTGTACTTGAAGATCAGGTTATTTTAGCGCGAGATATACTCTTGCGCTGTCATAGCAAAGTACTCAACCTGAGAATGTAAAATATGAGTGGGGTTCGGGTCGACCACTTCCACCGAAATGTTGTTATGGCGGGCAATCTCTAATGCCATATTGGTGATATTGACGCTAAACGAAGTCCCCATAAATACCATTTTCTCAGCGTCTAGCATCTGCTGTTGCGCTCGGCTGATTTCATATAACTCAGTGTAGTATTCATCAAACAGCAGCACATAAGGCTTTAATGATTCATTCAAAATTGGTCCATGTTTACCTATTTTAAATAACTCAAGTAGCGAGCTTTCTAGGTTTTCTTCATCCACCTCATCCCAAGGGGCTTTAATACGCTCAACCTCATCGCCTTGGTGATGAAATAAAGTGACTTCATCCAATCGACCGTGAATTGAAATGTAATCAGGATTACCGGCTTTACCGTCTAAGCCATCGATGTTTTGTGTGATCAAGGTTTTGTCTGCAAGCCAATGATGCACCTTATTAGGTCCGTGGTGGCGGTAAGTGGCAAAGCGATTGTAATACCATTTTAAAAACTCACCAGGGTTGTGCATATACATATCGCGCGTTGCCATTTGCTGTGGTGTATAGTTGCGACTACCAATCGTCCAAAAACCATCTTCACCACGAAAGGTGGGAATACCACTTTCAGCACTGACGCCTGCGCCAGTGATGTATAAAGTTTTGTCAGTCTTCGTCATTTGGTTTACTCCTAAAGTGCTGACAGCAAGTTGCTGTAATCATCGCGCCAAATAAATGTTGGCTTTTGATTTGGCCAAGGGCTCTGAAGGTGCTTAAAGCTTGCAATTGCCTGCTCATCAAAGGTTAAAGTGACCCAGTGTGTGTTGTGCTCATGCGCTTGCTTGGCTTTTGTTTCAAAGAAATGCACTTTGAGTTTCAGCTCGTCAGCCAGGCCGCGCATGAGGGGCGTGAGATCTAAATGACTATTAGAGATATGTATTGCTAAAACACCATTTTCCTTAAGCTGCGATAAGTATAACTGCATGGCTTCAAGCGTTAACAAGTGCATAGGAATGGCATCGCCACTAAACGCATCTAAGACAAGGGCGTCAAATCGGTTTGCTTGGCCTTGCTCTTTTTGTTTTTGAAGCTGCACGCGACCATCACCAACCACATATTCAACCTGTGCTTTGCTGTTATTTAAGTAGCTAAAGTGGCTTTGTGCAGTTGCCACAACATTTGGGTTTAGCTCGTAAAACGTATAGTTATCACGATGCTTACCGTATGCTGCCAGTGTACCGGCTCCTAAGCCGATAAAGCCCACTTGTGCACCATTGACTTGACTATTGAGTAGTTGAGCCACCGCTGTTTCAAAGCGGTAGTAACTTTGTGGCTGACCTTGTAAGTAAGTGGGTTCAATGATCTCAGTACCATGAGAAGTGGTGCCATCAATTAAGCGACGCTCCATTTGCCCATTGATAGAAACTTCTTTGACTGATAATAAGCCATAAAAGTTACGCAACCTCAATGTGTCATGGTTGGTAAATTGACTGTTTAGCCAGATAAAAGTCGGGGCAAGTAATACCAGCACGCCGCCTGCCACAAGCACCATATTACGGCTTTTTGCAAACTGCTCTGTACTTATTAAAGAATAAATGAAAAGCGCCAAAACAAGGCCTAAAGCCAGAGGGTACTCATAAAACAAAGTAAATATCTCAGGCGCGATGAAAGTAATTGCTGCAGTGCCTAAAGCCCCACCTAAAGACATCATTAAATAAAACTGCGTCAGTTTAGACTGGTGTGGTTTGGTCTTCTCAAGCTCACCATGGCAGATCATGCAGGCACTGAATAACACGGTTGAATAGAGCACAATTTGACTGAGTAAATCGAGTTGGCTGCCAATAAAGAACAGCATCAAGCCAATGAAACTACTGAATGCGAATACCGCTAGCCAAAACCTGCGCTGGTAAACCTTAGCCGAGTGGAAGCATAAAATGAACGTCAGTAAATAGAGCGATAAAGGTAACAGCCATAAAAAAGGAATAGGCGATACATTTTGTGTCATTGCGCTGGTGGTTGCCGTTAATATGATCACACCACAGGCACTGAGCAATAGCCATAAAGGCAGACGCTTATCTAATGATGTAGCGATTTCATCTGATTGCGCCGCCTGAGTGTAATTGTTTTGTTTAAGTGCTAAGCCAATAAAACCTGCAAATAATAAGACAAACACGCCATAAACAAGGCTCCAAGCCCAAGACTGTGCAGACAGTGTTAACCAAGGTTCAAATACAAACGGGTAACTGAGTAGCGCTAAAAAAGAGCCAATATTTGAGTAACTATAGAGTTTATATACTTTGCTGTTAAGAGATTGAGACTGCCAACTTTGTAATAGCGGCGAAGTTGCAGCCAGCACAAAATAAGGTAGACCTACGCTCAGTGCAAGTTTAACTAACAATGCGAACTCTGGAGAAGCTTGTTCCTTAATATCACTATCAGATAGACCTAAAGGTAAAGCGAGCAAGCTAACGAGTAAGAGACTCAAGTGCACAATTTGCTGTTTTTTTATATCAAGAAATTTAACCAATAGGTGTGCATAGCAATAGCCAGCGAGTAAAAAGGTTTGAAAAAACAGTAAGCAGGTTGTCCAGATTTGTGCACCACCACCAAACACGGGCAGCAAAGATTTAGCTAACAAGGGCTGAACTTGAAACAACAAAAACGCACTTATAAAGATCACGACAGTGGCGAGCATGCAGAGCCTTTTCTCTTTGGAAAATTAATTACTGCGCACTTTAGAGTGTTACCCATATAGATGCAAATTCACGGCTTGTTTAATCAAAGTTATTAAATTAATCAACGGTAGATATTGTTATTTTATCTCATTTTCTTAAACAGGAACTTTAATGCGGATATGATATAAGGTAACATTTGTATTGTTATATTATCTCTCTGGTGTTTTAGATGAAGTTAAAATTATTAAGCAGTGCAATTTTATTAGCCATGTTAAGTGGCTGTGGTAATAGCAGTAAAGTTGAAGAAATTACGCCGACTGAACAAGTCGAGCAGGGTTCTGGTGAAGGTTCGGGCGAAAGCTCAGGTAGCGATCATGACCATGAAATCGAATATCCACTTGGTCGACTTGCCGTTTCATTTGCTGATGAAAGTGATGTATCAGTTTATGATCTTACAAGCAATGAACTATTAGAAACAGTTACTTTAACTAACCCAGTTTCTGCACTTTATGCGAGCCCAGAAGGTCGCTACGTGGTTGCTATTCAACGTAATGATAATCATGTTGAATTTATTGATGGCGGTATTTTCTTAGAAGCCCATGGTGATCACTTTCATTTAGAACAAGAAGATGTTCAGGCGGTGAGCTTTGAATTAGCAGAAACAAAACCAACACATTATGTACCAGGTGGTGAGCATGCATTGGTATTCTTTGACGGTGATAAAGACACTCAAGCAGATGCAGGTTTTGCGTTAATTTCAGATGAAGGCATTGCTGAAGCAAAAACCGATGCTCATCATGAATTTAATACTTTCATGCATGGTACCGGTGAAATTCGCGGTGAGTATGTGATTTCTACACTGCGTGATACAGAGGTTGAAAACTCATTACCTAACCGAATCGCTTTATTTGAAAAGCATGGCGACCACTTCCATCAAGAGCAAGAGTTCGAACATAAGTGCCCTGGGCTTCATGGTAGCGTGCAAACAGAAGAGTTTGTTGCTTTTGGTTGTTCAGATGGCATCGTTGCAATTGAAGAAGCATCAGAAATATTTACCTCTAAGCACATTGCTTATCCTGAAGGTTTCCCTGAAGGCAATCGCATAGGTAAATTTATCGGCCACCCTGAGAACCACACTGTCATTGGTTTATCTCGCTTAGGTCCTTATTCAGTAAACTTAGAGACAGGTGAAATCAAAGCTTTTGCATGGCAACCAGAAGGTGTTGAAAAGTATCTTGCATACGCAGGTAATGCTAAGACAGGTAATGCATTAGTGCTAGATGATCAAGGTTACTTAAATATTTTCCATGGCGAACACGACTGGGAAAATGAAGTGCGCATTCAAGTTTTAGAAGAAATTGAAGAAGGTGCTACTGCTAAGATCATTGCAAACATGGCGCACCACATTGTGTACGTCGCTTATGGTGAGCACCTTTATGCAGTAGATACTGAAGCAAAAACAAGCACTGAAATTCAGCACTTTGATAAGCCAATCGCGAACCTTACTTGGGTAGGTGCGTTTGAAGCTGAAGAACATGATCACGAGCATGATCACTAATAAAGCTTATTGTTTAACAGACTCCCACTAAAAATGGCGACCAGTAGGTCGCCATTTTTTTCAGGAAATTAAATTACATAGAGTTAAACTTCACGATAGTTCTTACGGTAATTTTCAACCCATAGCTTGGTTGCGCCACATACCGCAACAGGCATTACGATCAAGTTTACGAAAGGAATTGAGGTGAGCACGAATACTGCAAAACCAAACCCGTACGATAACCCCTGTTCGCTTTTTAGGTCGTCTTTCATTTGCTTGAAATGAATCTTGTGATTATCAAACGGGTAGTCGTTGTACTGTACGTTGTACATCCAACAGGTAAATAGCACCCACATGATTTGCCCGAATACAGGGAGTATCCAAAGTAAAATAAAGAAACCAATTGCCCTAGGAAGATAGTAACAAAGCTTAGTCCACTCTCGTCCAAGCATACGCGGTACGTCTTTTAAAGTATCTGACAGCTTATCGTCATTGATAGGTTGGCCTGTTAAATAGAGCTCAACTTTTTCACTAAGCAAACCATTAAAAGGTGCGGCAATGAAATTGGTTATCACAGTGAAAACCATGGAGTATGAGAATAAGATCACCAAGATAGCAATCGGCCACATCAGCCATTCAAGCCAACTTAACCAAGATGGCAGCAAGTTGTTGATGTATTCAAAGCCTTGAACTAGCCAATCATATAAAAAGAATAAAGAACTGCCGAATAGCAAAACATTAATAAACAATGGAATAAATACAAAGCGCTTTAGTCCTTTTTGAGTTATTAACGAAAACCCAGCAATGAAATACTCAATACCTTTGCCTAACTGCACAACTAGCCTCAACAATTATATGTACACGTTTTTAGTATAAAGTGTTCCAGAGACAGCGACTAGCGCTTATGGTAACAAACTATGTCAAAGTGGAAGCTTGCGATCAGCAATAAGGTTATTTAGGCAATTCAACGTTGTAACGTTTTGCATACCATAAAAAGAAGGGCAGCTCGATGACTGAGAAGCTGACAAGTGTAAACCACACCCAGTTAACTTCAGTGAAAACTAAAGTGAAAGTTTGAGAAGAGCCCATATATACAGAGCCGACGACAAACAAAGAAATCACCGATGCAATTAAATCTTGTAGAGAGATCTTCTTAAAGTCATTGCCCGCATATTTTGGGTTTGCATAAAAATAGGCAACAAACAGAACAATAAAATTAACCGCGATAATTGCAAATTCAGGTGTCATAGTCGATAAACTGTTTAATAAAAACGCGAATAGTGTAGCGTTATGAGGATATACTGTCCAAATAAAAGAAAGGAAAAAGGCGAGTAAAGTAACCCGCCTTTGTGCTAGCTCAAGCTTTCAATAGCGATTAAACCAGTCCTCAATAATACTCGATCATTTAGAGGGACTAAAATAGACACTAACTTCGTTTAAAATTTATTATTTAGAACAACTAAATAGCAAAATTTTCGCCTTGTTATCGCCAAATTTTCTTCGCCTCAAAATAGAACGCTTAATTAAGAGGACTGGTTTAAAACGTATAAGTCGCTGAAATACCGAAAGTACGCGGGTCAATAATACCTGCGTTGCCATATGGGTCACGGGCATTTGCAGGTGAACGGTGAGTTACAGCTTGTCTATCTAACGCATTATTCACGAATACATTGAATAGCCAATTCTCCAATTCATAGTTGGCATGCACTCGAACCAGAGAGTAGTTACCCGCTTTCTTTTCTGGTTCATTAGTAAATGTCCCAAAAAACTCATCAACATAATTACCAGAAAGACCGACATTGAAGGCATCATTGAACCAATACTTAACACCAGCATTGGCGGTGATTTTGGGGGCTGAGTTGAGCTCTTTACCATCTAAGTCTTTGAAAGTTTCAGTGCCATCTTTCATTTCAGTCTCAAGAAGACCTAGACCACCGGTCACTTGTACATTGTCTGAGAGCATAGCCGACATTTCTAATTCAAGGCCATATGTATCAACGCGAGCGAGGTTATCAATGTTCCTATTTGGTCCAACAGCTTGATAGCCTTGGTAGGCATTGAAGAATACATTGGCACTGAAGTTAATATTGCCATCATTCAGTGAGCTTCTTAGGCCAGCTTCGTAGGTGTTCACATATTCAGCATCGTAGTAATAGTACTGCTGCGTCATCCAGTTAAAAGCACCGCCGGCAGAGTTATAGCCTCGGCGTGCACTGATGTTTGCGGTATGTTGTTCATTTATTTTGTATTGCAGAACCACTTTAGGTAAGCGAATGGTATTTTCTTGATCAAGTATAGAGCGTGAGCGATGAACCAATTGTTCACCTTCCATCGCATTTTCTATGTAATCACGGAACTGTGATTCTTGTTCTACACGTAGACCTGAAATCACACTAAATTGCTCATTGATGTTGTAGCTGACTTCACCATAGATTGCGCGTGAGTCACTACTGTCGTTACCTTGATATAAGAAGCCAGTATGGCTTTGGTAATCCTGCTCTCGCTCAAAATAGGCCAGGCCAATAAAGCCCTTAAGCGCTGCATCATTTAAACCAAAGTTGTACTTACCATCAAAAGTCACGTTCTTTTCATTCATAATCAGTAGCTGATTTCTCGCTTCAACTAATTCGTATGAATTAAAGCCCCACCTGTGATCCATATATGCCCACAACACATCGACGCTGCTGTCTTTATCAATTGTGTAGTCGACATTTAATTTTGTTGTGCGTGTATCTGTGTCCATATTTCTTTCGAAATTTGGTACGAAGGCCCAAGGATCGTCATTTCTAAAATAACGACGGCCTGAGTTGCCTTCTTCACTGTTGCTGTCAAAACTTAACATAGTAGAAAACCCTTCAAGGGCTTTTGGCTTCCACAATAGCTTAGTGCCATAACGCGTGGTTTTGAGTTTGTCTAAATCAAATTCAGGGTTGTGGGTTGGGTGAATGATGCTGTTATCATAATCATTGCCTTGAAGACCTTGCGCTGTGAATCTAAATGCTAATTCATCTTCAATAATAGGGCCCGACGCCATCACAGAAGTATCAATGTAATCACTTTGATTACGGTATCCAAGCCTACCTGCGGCTTCCCAATCAAAACTTGGATCTTTGGTTTTAATGAAGATCATGCCACCAAGGCTGTTTCGGCCATTCGTCGTTGACTGAGGGCCTCTGAATACCTCGATTTGTTCTACATCCCAGATACCTGAGTCACCGGTTAAGTCAGCCATGTAAGGTTGGTAAATGCCATCAACCAAAATTGAAACACGGCCCTTAGCACCCCCTGTTACACCATTAAAGCCTGCGGCAGCACCATTACCGGATACACCGCGAATGTCAGGTAAAGCGCCTGGTTTAACAACCACATTGGCAATTTCAGAGACTGCTGAAGTAACGCTTAAATGAGTCAATGTTTTAAGCAATTCCTCATTGATTACTGATACAGAAGAAGCAGTATCTTTTAAAGTTCTATCGGCTTTTTCACCCATGATAACAATGGTTTCCATTGATTCATGAGTTGTGTTGTCATCTTCAGCGAAAGCAGCTGTATTTAAAAACGCACAAGATAGTGAAGCTGCAATTAAGGTCTTGGTAAACATCTTAGACATTATGAGATCCTCTCAATAATTTTTGGATATAGGTCGGCTTTCCTACCGATACTTGGTATGGATGCGCATGCCGAGCTCGTCGAGTTGACTGTTGAATATAATAAGTGCAGAGAATTCAACGGCGGGGATTATAGGTACAAGGATGTTAAATGTAAATGCAAATAATTATCAATAGTGATGTTTTAAATCAAAACAAGCAGTTCTGACGCTGAAAGGTCGCAATCTGTTTGTGTTTATAAATATCAGGTATAATCGCCAAGGTCTTTTGTGGGGTAACTATGATTTCTAAAAACCAACTAAAATTATTGCGTGCATTGGCGCAGAAAAAATATCGCAAACAACATAATTGCTATTTAGTGCAAGGAGAAAAAAATATCCTTGAGTTGTTTGCTGCCAATGTGCCAGTAAAACAGTTATTTGCCTCACCAGCATTTATTGCAGCCCATAACGATAAGATTCTTGCCGATGACATTGTCGAAGCCGATGAAGAAAGTTTAAGTAAAGCGAGCACGTTAGTAAGTAACAATGCAGCCATTGCCATTGTTACTATGCCAGAGCCAAGCAGTATAGACACATCAGGCCTCGTGTTAGCGCTAGATGGAGTATCAGACCCTGGAAACCTAGGCACTATTATTCGCGTGGCTGACTGGTATGGCCTAAAGCAAATCGTGGTTAGCCAAGATTGTGCTGACCATTTTAATCCTAAGGTGATCAGCGCGACCATGGGCTCATTTGTTCGTGTGAATGTGATCCGCACTGACTTGGCGGCTTTTTTAGCGGACTATGACGGCGATGTTTATGGCGCCTACCTGGGTGGTCAAAGTGTCCATAAAACGCAGTTTGCTGCAAAAGGGGTGTTGGTGATGGGCAGCGAATCTCATGGCATTCGAGAGCAAGTTGCACCTTTCATCAATCAAAAGATCACCATTCCTGCTTTTGGTGGGGCCGAGTCGCTGAATGTGGCTATGGCTACAGGGATCATCCTAGATAACATTAAACGCCAAGATTATACCAACCCTCAATAATGCTCAATTATTTTGAGGGACTAAAACTGACGCTAACTTCGTTGAAAATTTCTCATTTAGAACAACTAAATAGCAAAATTTTCGCCTCGTTATCGACAAGTTTTTCTTGCCTCAAAATAGATCGCTTAATTAAGAGGAATGGTATTAATCTTTGAAGATTATTTTGTTATTGTTTTCAATTAACTAAAGTAACCCTAACAAATCATGCGGCTGACCCATATTAAGCTTGCTGGCTTTAAATCATTTGTTGAGCCCAGCAAGATCCCGTTTCCAGATCAGATGACCTGTGTGGTCGGTCCCAATGGCTGTGGTAAGTCTAATGTGATTGACGCCGTACGCTGGGTGTTAGGTGAAAGCTCAGCAAAAAACCTGCGTGGCGATGCCATGACAGACGTTATTTTTAACGGCTCAACACACCGTAAACCTGTCTCTCAAGCTTCGGTAGAACTTTTCTTTGATAATACTTCAGGTGTGTTACAAGGCAGTCTCGCCAATCGAAATCAAATCGCGATTAAGCGTTTAGTAACCCGAGACGGCCAATCATTGTATTTTCTCAATGGCAGCAAATGTCGTAAACGCGATATCACCGATATTTTCTTAGGCACAGGCCTTGGCCCGCGTAGCTATGCGATTATCGAACAGGGGATGATCTCTCGCTTAATTGAAAGCCGCCCACAAGAGCTCAGAGTATTTTTAGAAGAAGCAGCCGGTGTTTCTAAGTACAAAGAGCGACGACGCGAAACCCAAACCCGTATTCAAAGTACCCGTGATAACTTAGAGCGCTTGTTAGATATGCGCCAAGAGCTGAAAAATCAGCTTGATAAACTCGCAGTGCAAGCAGAGCAAGCCAAGCAATATCGTGAGCTTAAGCGAGATGAGCGTTTGCTCAAAGGCCAAGTTGCAGTCATTAAATGGCAAAAGCTAAACACACAACAACAGCAAAAAGCCGCCGAAATCGCAGAGCTTGAAAAACAAATCCGCTTTTTTAGTGACGCCCATCAAGGTCATGCTGATGTGCTCTCAGCATTAGAAGCAAAGCTTGAACAAGACACCCATAAACTAGAAGACACACAGCAGCAAAAGCACCGTATTCATACCGAGATAATTCGCTTTGAACAGCAAAAACTCAGTGCACAGCAACAAAAAACACAACTACAAGCTGATATAGATAAACAAAAGCACGCACTTAAAGAAGCACAAGATGCACTGCAAACGCTGCAGTATGCGCAAACTGAGTTTACCGAGCAACAGCAAGCGGCTGAGCAAGGGCTTGAACAAGCGAAAGACGCGTTATTAAAAGCACAAAATACATTTGAATCGTCACAAGCTGCACATAAAGCACAACAAGCGAAGTTAAATGCAGGGCAGCATGAACTATCTGAGCAGCGCCAAGCACTTCAGCAAGCAGAACAAAATCTTAAGCAAGCAGAGTTATCGCTGACTCACTTGCAGGCAAATATTGCAGATGTGGCAAAGCAAATTGAACAGCAGCAAAGCCAATCAGTCACAAAAGAGCTCGATGCAGCAAAAGCCGAATTTAATCAGCTTGCGAAACAAATGGCTGGGCTACAATCGCAGGCCAAGCAACTGGCTGTTGCTTTAGATGATGCACAGACTAGTTATTCAAAGGCCGAGCTTGAAGAGCGTGAGCGCGCACAAAAGGTCAGTAGCTGCAAAGCAAATATCAGTGCGTTAGAGAATGTGCTTAGCTCACTGACCGAGGACGTACAGCAGACGTTACTGCAAACCTTATCCGTTACGGCTAGTCATGCAGCGATTGTTGAAAGTGCGATTCTTGGCATGACGTTATTGCCTGTGAGCGAAAGCACCACTGAGCATGGTGTCTGGAATAACAACCGAGCGCCTCGCGAGGGCTCAGTTGCAAGTTTACTGCAGGGGCAGGTTTACCCTGCATTTTTAAACCAGATCCAATTACTTGAACAAGGTCAGCGATTTACTCCTGATCAAGGCTGGTGGATGGCCGTTGATGGCGAAGGTAACTTGTATGGTGAGAACTTTAGAGTTAGTAAGTCTAAACAAACATCAGTTGGCTTATTAACACAGCAAACGCAATTAAACGAACTTAATGCTGAATTACCAAAACTCATCGCAGACGTTGAGCAAACAAAAGCGCAAAAAGAAGCCCTGCAAACTCGTTTACAAGTAGCACAACAAGAAATAGAGAGTAACAGTGCCAGTATTCACCAAATCGCACAAGGTATGGCGAAGGCACAAACTCACTCCGAGCTATTAGAAAAGCAACATGCTAATTGGCAGCAAACACTCGAACAATATCAACAAAAGCAAGACGCGCTTCAAGCACAGTTAACTGAGCAAGCAGCACCTATTGCCAAGCAAAAACAACAGATTGCGGACATGGTAGCTGCCCTTGAGTTACTTCAAGCGCAGCAAATTGAGTTACAAACTCAGGCTGATGAACAAGAGCAGGCCTATATTCAGGCCGCAAGTCACTCGAAAACGGCTCAGCAAGCATTGCATCAGGCAGAGCTTGAGTTACAAAAAGTACAAAATACGTGGCAACTTGAGCAAACAAAGCAGCAACACAGCCAAAGCGTGTTAAATAGCGCTCTAGAGCGACTTGAAACTTTACAGCAGCAATTAGAAGATCAACAACTGCCACTGCTAGAGTGTGAAGAGCAGTTGATGGTTTTAGTTGAGCAGCATCAAGAAATCGAAATTCAGCTAGAGCAGTGCCAAACGCAAAAGGCACAAGCCCAAAAAGCATTGCAAGATAAACAAGCGAGTTTGCAAGACGCGCAATCGGGCGTTACGAAAAAACAAAATCAGCTTCAGCAGCTTAAATTAGCAGAGCAAGAGCTAATGATTAAAGCGCAGTTGATGCTAGAGCCCCTTGAAGAGTTACAGCAAACACTCAAAGATATTCTGGCAAGTTTGCCAGAAACCCCTAAGCTGGTGAGCTTTCAGTCAAAGTTACAAAACACCACTGCGCAGTTGTTGGAGTTAGGTGCGGTAAACCTTGCTGCGATTGAAGAGTATGACCAAGCCCTTGAGCGCAAAACGTATTTAGATGAGCAGCTTGATGACTTAACTGCCGCACTTGAAACCCTTGAAGGGGCTATTCGTAAAATAGACCGAGAAACCAAGCAACGCTTTAAGCAAACCTTTGATCAAGTAAACAAAGACTTTGCAGGCTTGTTCCCGAAAGTGTTTGGAGGTGGTCAAGCTTATCTTGAGTTGACCTCAGATGACCTGTTAGAAACCGGTGTGGCGATTATGGCTAGGCCTCCGGGCAAGAAAAACTCAACAATTCACCTTTTAAGTGGTGGAGAAAAAGCGCTGACCGCATTATCATTAGTGTTTTCAATATTTAGGCTAAATCCAGCGCCATTTTGTATGCTGGATGAAGTTGATGCACCGCTTGATGACGCCAACGTTGTGCGTTTTTGCCGTTTGGTCGAAGAAATGTCACAATCGGTGCAATTTATATATATTAGTCACAATAAAATCGCCATGGAAATGGCGGGTAGACTGACGGGGGTAACCATGGCAGAACCGGGTGTTTCGCGTATGGTTGCCGTAGACATAGAACAAGCAGTGCAAATGGCACAAACGTAGCAAGATAAAGGTGAGTAATGGCCGAAGAATTAAGATGGGCATTAATCGTGATCAGTGCGCTAGTTATTGGCGGTTTATTGATCCACGGCTTATGGTCAGTAAGAAAAAAAGAAACACCAGAACAAACTGATAATACTCCGAAACCACAGCCTAAAGTTGAGCCTGCGGCCCCAGCGACAGACAATGAGCCTGAACTGGGTGATATGAATTTTTCAGCAGTAGATGAAGAGCCAACTGCTGAACCTGTTGCTGAAGAGCAACAACAAGACGCTGCGCCGGCAGCAGCCCCTGAGCCACAAGACTTTATTATCTTGCACATTGAAATGCCAGAAGGTCTTTCTATGGCGGGCTCTAAGCTATTACCTTGTGTTTTGAGCTTAGGTTTTAAATATTCTGATGAAGGCTTCTTTAACCGTCATGTTGAGCCTTCAGGTAATGGCCCTGTATTGTTCCGCTTAGTGAATATGTTCAATCCAGGTACGTTCGATATTGATAACATGGAGCAGTTTAGCACTGCGGGCGTGAGTTTATTTATGACGCTACCATGTGAGGGCGATAGCCTAGCAGCCTTTAATATGCTGCACAGTGCTGCTAAGAAACTGTCTGACGAGTTTGGTGCCACGGTGCTTGATCACCAACGTCAGCCTTTAAGTGTTGAAACGGTTCGCAGCTATGTTGAAAAGGTTCGCGAATTCGCCGCTTAATGATTAGCGCGTTATGATTTTTTAGGCCACCGAGCTCACGCTTGGTGGCTTTTTGTTTTTAGAGGTCGAGATGTCAGAGTCAGTTGTTAAGCAAATTGATGCATTAAAACAGCAATTAGAAGAATATAACTACCAGTATTACGTATTAGATAATCCAAGTGTGCCAGACGTAGAATACGATAGGGTTATGCGTGAGTTAATGGCGCTAGAGCAAGCAAACCCTGAATTACTCACGCCTGACTCTCCATCGCAAAAAGTCGGTGGGGAAGCGCTGAGTAAGTTTTCTCAAGTGACTCATAAAGTGCCTATGTTGTCTCTTGATAATGCTTTTGATGAAGCTGAATTCACCGCATTTAATCGTCGTATTCAAGAGCGCTTATTGGTGAGCGAGCCTCTGGATTTTTGTTGCGAGCCAAAGCTCGATGGCCTAGCGGTATCTATCTTATATAAAGATGGCGTGTTAGTGCAGGCGGCAACACGCGGTGACGGTCAAGTTGGTGAAAACATCACTGAGAACGTTAAAACCATCCGTAACGTACCGTTGCGTTTACGTGGTGATGATATTCCGGCTGAGCTTGAAGTGCGTGGTGAAGTATTTATGGACACGGCGGGTTTCGAAAAATTAAATGAAACGGCGTTTGCTAAAGGTGAAAAAACCTTTGCTAACCCGCGTAACGCGGCAGCAGGTAGTTTACGTCAGCTTGACTCTAAAATTACCGCTAAGCGTCCACTGATGTTTTACGCTTACTCAACCGGTGTTGTTGAAGGTGTAGAGTTGCCAGATGCACATTTTGAGCAACTCAGTAAGCTCAAAGATTGGGGCTTTCCAATGTGTCCTGAAACGCGTCTAGTGACAGGCACCACAGAAGTAATGGCGTATTATCAAGACATTCTTGAGCGTCGAGCAAGTCTTGCCTATGAAATCGATGGTGTGGTGATCAAAGTAAACCGCAAAGATTACCAACAGCAACTTGGTTTTGTTGCCCGCGCACCGCGTTGGGCCATTGCCTTTAAGTTTCCTGCGCAAGAAGAAATTACTCAATTACTGGATGTTGAATTCCAAGTAGGTCGTACCGGTGCAATTACACCGGTGGCACGTTTAGAGCCGGTTTTCGTCGGTGGTGTAACCGTGTCAAACGCAACGCTTCACAACCGTGATGAAATAGAGCGCCTTGGCGTAAAAGTCGGTGATACCGTCATTATACGCCGAGCGGGGGATGTAATACCTCAAGTAACACAAGTGGTGCTAGATCGCCGCCCTGATGATGCTACAGACATCGTTTTCCCTGAAACATGTCCTGTATGTGACTCACACGTTGAGCGCATTGAAGGTGAAGCTGTCGCCCGTTGTACCGGTGGGTTAGTGTGCCAAGCACAGCGCAAGCAAGCGATTAAACACTTTGCATCACGTAAAGCATTCGATATTGATGGTCTTGGCGATAAAATTGTCGATCAGCTTGTTGATAGAGAACTGATTAAAACACCTGCTGACTTATTTACCTTAAAGCAAGGCCATTTTGAGTCATTAGAGCGCATGGGGCCAAAGTCGGCGTTGAACTTAGTAGGCGCCTTAGAAGCTGCAAAGCAAACGACTCTGGCAAAATTCTTATATGCTTTGGGTATTCGAGAAGTGGGTGAAGCGACCGCGCAGAATCTGGCAAACCACTATTTAACGCTAGAAAAGGTAATGGCAGCGAGCACGGATGACTTACAAACGGTTAGTGATGTAGGCGTTGTGGTTGCTAAACACATTCATGCCTTCTTTAACGAGCCACACAACCAAGCTGTTGTGAATGCACTACTTGAAATTGGTATCAATTGGCCGCAAATAGAACAGAAATCTGCGGATGCACAGCCGCTTGCAGGGTTAACGTATGTTTTAACCGGTACATTGAGCCAGCTAAATCGTAACGATGCGAAAGCGCGTTTGCAGGCTCTGGGCGCAAAAGTGGCTGGCAGTGTCTCTAAAAACACTCATGCGCTTGTTGCAGGCGAAAAAGCGGGTTCTAAGCTAACTAAAGCACAAGATTTAGGTATTGAAATCCTTGATGAAGATGCCTTAATCGCTTTGTTCGCTGAACACGAGTAATACCGAGCAGCAATTATAGAAATACACTTGCTAGTAACGCGGTCAATATGGCCGCGTTTTTGTAGTAGTACCTCTGCATAGAGGGTAGGACATTTATGAAACATTACGGCCCAGAATATTGGGATAAATATGGCGTGTATCGAACACCTTTGGCATTCAACTTGACGCTGGTGGTGTTGCTGCGTGCCTATTTTTTATGGACTTTTTCTGCATTGGCAAGACGTCCCGATATCGATTTTATGTCGCTGTTCTTTGTTTCTAAATTCCACTTCTTTACGGCGTTAGGTATTGGAGCCATTGCCATTGTGCCGACTGTAATATATTCACTTCGCCGACCAACCAGCTCTCAGAAGTTAGCTAAAATTTGGCGACATATGCGCTGGCCGTTATTGCTCTGTGCATGTTTAGATTTAACCTGGTTGATCTATCAAGCATCACAATCGTATTACCAATTTTCGATGTTTTTAGCAGTGCAAATGGTGCTCTTGTTGTGGGTGATATTATATTTGCTGAAAAGTCGCTATTTAAGTTACTTTTTTAATGATTGGCCTGAGCCTGAAAAACAAGATAACAAGGGGTAAATTATGCTGACCTGGCAAGATGTTTTAAAGTACGCCAATACTGGTAATCCAGAGCCGAAAAATCGGGTTGAAAAAACTGCTGAGCAATGGCAGCAAGAGCTAGACCCTGAAGTCTTCTATATTACCCGAAACAAAGGCACCGAAAGGCCGTTTAGCAGTGGTAGTTGCACGGTATTTGAAGCCGGAGACTATCATTGTGCCTGTTGCAATAATTTACTGTTTTCAGGGGATGAAAAGTTTAACAGTGGTACAGGTTGGCCATCATTTACAAAGCCCGCCTATTTAGAATCGATTGCTTATATTGGCGATAACAGCCATGGCATGCAGCGAGTCGAGATTGTGTGTAATGTGTGTGACGCGCATTTAGGCCATGTATTTCCTGATGGGCCACCACCAACAGGTTTACGTTATTGTGTAAACGCGTTATCAATGACAAAAGCGTAATATATTTTAGTTAAAGCTTATACCAATCCCCTCAATTAAGCGTTCTATTGAGGATTGGTACTATTCTAATGAAAGTCCCAGCTCATCGCAGGTGACTTTCAGCTTACCTAAGCGCTCTTTCTGATCTGTTTCTAAATCCACACTGTTTAAAAGCGCAAAGCACTTCTTGAGCAATGGGGTGTTTATGGTGTTTTCTTTTTGGTGGTTTTTGTCTAATAGACATTGCGCCAAATTAAGAGCAATACTGGCATTTTTTGGCATGACTCTAAACGCTTGCGTAAATGCTTCAAGCGCGACATCAATTCTACCGCGGTTAAACTGAGTCACAGCATGGTTGTTGAGCTCTTTCGGACCCATGGTAATGTCTTGTTTTTCGGTTTTTTGCTGATGAATATAGTGTAGGGTAGTGGGGTCACTAATGTCTTTATGACGCTCACAGTGTTGTATGATTTGTGTGAATAAATCTTGAGCCTTGTGCTGCATCCCTAGTTCATGACAAGCTTTTGCTTTATCAAGTGCAGCATCGATAGATCGTATTGTTGGTTCGTCTTCTAGTTGATTAATAAGTTGAATCGCTTTTTGGTGCTCATCTTTCAAGTAGTGAATACGCGCGTTTAAAACATCTAACTGGGTTTGATTATCGGCATTGGGAAATTGTTTCTTTAAATCACCTAGATATTTTTGTGTTTGTCGTGTGATGCGATTAATTTGCTCAGTTTGATCTGTGGCTAAGGCAAAGTCGATGCCCGCTCTAGCTGCATTTAGATAGATCTCAGGGCTATCATGAATGGAGTGCTTAGCGTACTGAGCGATGTCTTTATGCGCGTTGTAGCTAGATTCGTAATCATGATTAATAGATGCAACGCGACCCAAGTTTTTTTGCCTCTCGATATTACGAGGTGCCATACTAGATGCTTGCTGGAGGAAGGTTTGTGCGTTTTCAAATTGATTCAATTGCATTTCAAGGCGACCAAGTAAGTCGAGCGCAACCAATCGAGTTTCAGAGCGTTCTAACATGGTCTTTAGCATACGTTGAGCTAGCACATGTTCTTTGTTTGCAATTAAAGCTTCTACCAGGCCAATTTTAGCCCAAGCGAATTTTTGTAAAGAAAGCGCTGATTTGTAGAATGTTTTAGCCTCATCAACTCGTTTTAGTCTAAGCAACGCTTCACCTTTGAGCTTAAGCATTATAGGGCTATAGGTGTTGTCATTATTATCGAGTTCTTTGTCGATAAACTTAACTGCTTTCGAGTCATTTCCATCATCAATTAAAGTGAAAATTTGTTTGAGCGCAGATTTGCGCTTTAATACGCGAGTAAGCCTTGCTTTTAATTCTTTTATTGAAAATGGTTTTACTAGAAAGTCATCGGGTTGAAGTTCAAGAACACTATGAACAAGCTCGCCGCTGGTCTCTGCTGAGACAAAAATAAAAGCGGTGGTGTTTTTGATGAGATTTTTATTTTTGAGTTCTTCGTAAAGCTGATAGCCGTTTTGTCGCTTAGTTAAGTCAAATGAGCAAATAATTAAATCAAATTTTTCATTGGCGCAAAGCTCTATCGCAGCAACGGCATGCTCAGCCATATAGATATGCTTAAACTGTAGCTGCTCCAAAGAGCGCCTGAGGTGACTCAGAGCGAGTGGCTGTTCTTCGACAATTAACAGCTTGATATTGCTAAAGTTGTTTAAGCTCATTGAATAAATTAGTAACGATAAGGGCTTATGACAGTCTAGACCTTTAATGGGCTTTTTTAAATAGTTTGGAGATAAAACAGAGTAAGATTAAGAATTTAAGATTGGATTATGTGGTGGGTCGTACTGGACTTGAACCAGTGACCCTCGCCTTGTAAGGGCGATGCTCTCCCAACTGAGCTAACGA